>CAZYSF010000478.1:0-27818 GCA_964649635.1 uncultured Anaerolineales bacterium
ATGACTCTTTCCGGGCGAGATGTGAAATCGCGTCTGCTACGGGCGGATTATACGGCGTCGCGCCGCCGAATGTAAGGGAGAGAAAATTATTTTGCCACAAAGAACGCAAATGACACAAAGGAAAAGGGGAAAACTCAAAGAGACAGACTCACAGGAGGACGGACTAGCCCATCGATTTATTCCCATTAATTTTGTGTTCTTTGTGCCCTTTGTGGCAATTCATTCGAATTTCCATTTACGTTTTTTTCCTGAAGGAAAAAACCAGCGGGGTGCCCAGAAACGAATACTGCTTGCGGATCTGGTTTTCAAGGTAACGGCGGTAGGAAAAATGCACCAGGGTCGGATCGTTCACGTGAAACAGGAATGTCGGCGGGTCGGCTTTTACCTGCGAGGCGTAGTTCAACTTCAGTTTCCGGCCGGAGTGCGAAGGCGGCGCGTGCTTCTCCACCGCATCGCGGATTATCCGGTTCAAATCGGAGGTCGGTATCCGAACCAGGCGCTCCTCCTGGACCCGCAAGGCCATCGGCAGGATGTCGCCCGTCCGCTGCCCGGTGCGGGCCGAGACGAACAGCACCGGGACGTAATCCAGAAAGGCCAGCTCCCTGCGGATCGCCTGCTCGAAGGCATCCGTGGAATAGGTATCCTTTTCCACGGCGTCCCATTTGTTGACCACCACCACCGCGCTGCGCCGGGCTTCCAGGATGAATCCGGCGATGTGCGCGTCCTGCATCGAGAGCCCCTCGGTCGCGTCGAGGACCAGCAGGACGACATCCGCGCGCTCAATCGCGCGCAGCGAGCGCAGCACGCTGTATTGTTCCACCCCCGGTTCGATCTTGCCTCGGCGGCGGATGCCGGCCGTATCAATCAGCGTGATCGGCGTTTCCCTGTATACCGCCTGCGTATCCACGGCGTCGCGGGTCGTGCCGGGGATCGGGCTGACGATCACCCGCTCCTCACCCAGCAGGCGGTTGAGCAGGCTGCTCTTGCCCACGTTCGGCTTGCCGACAATCGCAATGCGGATCCGTTCGTCCCCCTCCTCCGCCTCCGGTACGGCGGGAAGCACCGCCGTTATCGCATCCAGCAGGTCCCCCACCCCGGTCCCGTGCAGGGCGGATACCGGATACGGGTCGCCCATTCCCAGCTCGTAGAATTCGGCGGCCTGTTCCCGGCGCGAGCGGTTTTCGCACTTGTTGACCACCAGCAGGATCGGCGTGCGGGGCTCCCCTTTCCCCGTACCGCCCTGTTTGCGCAGAATGTCCGCCACTTCCGCGTCGGCAGGGGTTACGCCGGTCTCGCCTTCGACCAGGAACAGCACCAGGTCGGCATGGCGGATCGCCATTTCGGCCTGCAGGCGAATCTGCGGAATGTAATCCGCGGATCCGGTGGAAAGCGGCTGGCCCCGGCGGAAAAAATCCGGATCGATCCCGCCCGTATCCACCACGTCAAACGTACGCCCCTGCCACTCGCCTTCCGCCATCAGACGGTCGCGGGTCGTGCCGGGCGTATCGTCGACGACGGCCAGCCGCTCGCCGACCAGGCGGTTGAAGAGGGTGGATTTGCCGACGTTCGGTCGGCCTACCAGGGCAACAATCGGTTTTCGCATGGGAAGATATGCCGGGAAAGGTCAGGTCGTGGGCACCAGGGCCGCTTTTTCGATCACCACTTCAACCTGTTCCGGGGATAGGATGACCAGCTTTAATCCGGCCGGCAGGTTCACTTCCGGCGTCAGTTTGTATGTGCCCGCGCCCTTTCCGGCCAGATCCAGATACACATCGATATCGGCCGGTTTGAGCGACCAGATGACCGGGGCGGGACCCGACAGGATGACATCCACAAAGGCGGGCGAAAGCGTGACCGAAAGGCCGGGCTCCAACCCCTGGAACCGGATCGGCCGGGAAATGGTGATGCTGTCTTCGATCGCGGCGATGCTCACCTGGACGACAATCAACGGGTCTCCCACCACCTGAACTCCGGCGGGAAGGACCAGGGAAAGCGATTTGGTTATGTCGGCCGACGCCCCGGAAATATCCAGCGGCTGTGTCTCCACGTATCCGGGCAGAGTCCGGATCACCTCAGGATCGTCGGAATACAGGGTCACCACCTGCGGATTGATGGTCAGGCCGGTCAACCGGTATCCGCTCCTTACCGCGCCGAGCAGCGGCACTTTCACCACCAGATCGCGGTATCCGCCGAGCTGCTGAACCGGGACGGATATGGAGACCGACGCCGGATCGACGGCCACCCCCGTTACGACGGTCCCTTCCGTATCCAGGGGGACCAGCTCGACGCTTTGATCCATCGCGCTTCGCATTCCCTCGACGTCAACCGTCGCGACGACCTGCGCGATCCGGTCCACGACCGACTCCGGTCCGGATACCGTTACGCTCTCGGGCGAAACCGTCGGGGTGCCGGCCTGGAAACCCGGAGCAAGGTTGCCGGCCAGCTGGACATGCACGGCCAACGAACGCGAGGCCAGCCGGTCGATGAGGATCTCCACCTTCGCCGGCTCAACGCTTTCCACCAGCACCGGCGAGATATCGGTCTGGATGTGGACCGGTACGGAATAATCGCCTTCAGCCTTTCCGGAAAGGTCGACCCGGGCATGGACATTTTCCGGCACGAGCTGATCCCACACCGAACGCGGCGCGCGGAAAGTCACCTGCACTTCGACGGAATCATATCCCTGGGCGACCAAACCCTCCTGGAGCCCGACCACCTCGATCGAAAGGGGGATCGAGAAAATCCGGGTTTCATCCGGGTCCGCGGTGGAAACGGCGTTCATCCACACCGCCACGGCGAGGATGGCGGCCAGGAGCAGCGAGAAAATGTTCCCCCCAAGGGTTCTCAATTGTTTCATTCGGAACGCCTTTCCTCGCCTTCGGATCCTTCCGGGTCCGCGGGCCGAGCGGCGGCGGCCGGGCTCCGGCGCGGGGAGAACGGCCATGGGAAGCCCGGGGATCGCGGTGCGTTGCGGGTGAACGCCAGCAGGATGTTCTGCAGCCGCTGCGGATCGAGGCGCCGGATCATCCGTCCGTTATGGGCCACGGAGAGAATCCCCGTCTCCTCGGAGACGACCACCGCCACGGCGTCGCTCACCTCCGAAATCCCGAGCGCGGCGCGGTGGCGCAACCCCATCCGGCGCTCCGACGCGGCCAGGGCGTTGCCGGATGACAGCGGCACAACGCATCCGGCGGCCAGCAGCCGTTCCTGGCGCAGGATCACCGCGCCGTCGTGCATCGGGGTATTCGGATAGAAAATCTGCAGCAGCAGTTCGGTCGAGACATCCGCATCCAGCCGCAATCCGGTGGAGGAAAAATCGTCCAGCCCGACATCGCGTTCGATCACCAAGAGGGCCCCGTGCCGCCGTTCGGAAAGCCGCTTGGCCGCGGCGACCACCGCCTGAATGTACAGGGGGACTTCCGTCGCCGGCGACGCGCGCCGGAAAAAATCCGCCCGCCCCACCCGTTCGAGCGTGCGGCGGATCTCCGGCGCGAACACGACCGGGATGACGATCAGGAGCGCCGGCAGAATGGTTTCCAGGATCCAGGAAATCGCCGGAAGCTGGGTGACGCTGGTCAGGAGCGCGACGGCGACTATCATGATCGCGATCCCGCGCAGGACCGTGCCGGCCTGCGTGCCCCGGAACTGGGTCAGGATGACGAAAAAAAGCAGCGCGACCAGGGCGATGTCGAGCAGGTCGTACCATCGCAGGCGCTGGAATAGGAAAAGGATGTTCTCGACTATCTGAGTCATCGGGTACGGTCAGGTTACCGATCCGGATTCCAATTTTTGAAGCAGGTTCTGATACCCCTCGGCGTTCGGCGGCCGCAGGGAAAGAATGGAACGCACGGTCAGGATCGCCTCGGGGATGTTTCCGGCTTCGATCTGGGCATCCCCCAGCGCATCCAGCTGGCCGATTGCCTCGGCGATCCGCCCCCGCTGCTGATAGGTCTCCGCCAGTTTCCGGCGCAGCAGTGCCTCCTCGGGCCGGACCCGCACAAGTTCCTCCAGCCACGCCAGCACCTGATCCTGGCGCCCGAGGCGCGTCCACTCGCGGATCACGCTGTCGATCAGGTTTTGCGCGTCGGAGGTCTTGCCGAGCCGCATCATCATATCCACCAACTGGGTGCCGGCCTTCTCGTCGGTCGGGTCGAGCTGCTGCAGGCGCTGGAACGTTTGAAGCGCCGCGCGGTAATCGAGCCGTTGCATGTAGAGGTCGCCCAGCCGGTAGAGGAGCTGGATCTGCCAGGATTTATCGGCGTTGTTCCGGACGGCGAGCATCAGCGCGGATTCGTATGTCTGCCGCGCCCCCTCCAAATCGGCCAGCTGGGTGTATACGTCCGCCAGGTCGAGGTAGAAGCTCAGCGCGCTGCGCATGTCGCCCTGCTGGACGAGGAGCGTGATCAGCTCGGTCCGTGAATTCACGTCCATCGGATTGATCTGCAGGATGCGCTCATAGGTCTTGGAGGCCTGCAGCGTCTCGCCGCGAATCCGGTAGGTCCGGGCGATCAGCGCCAGCTTCGCGAGCGCCTCCGTCTGTTTGTCTTCCTTGAGCTGGATTTCCGTGATGCGCAGATGCAGGGGCAGGTAGGTCGGCCCGTGGTCCAGCGCGAGCATCGCCTGTTCCATTGCCGTCCGCCACATCCCGCGCTGCACCGCCGCATCCAGGTAGCCCATTGCTTCTATCAGCGCCTGCGGCTTTCCAAGGGAAAGCATTTCCGCCAGCGGCGAGGTCCCGGGGGAGTCCGATTGCGCGTCCAACTGCGCACGCGCCAGCCGCAGGCGGCTTTCCCAATCCGGAGAGGTGAGCAGGCTTTCGATCCGTTCCCCGGTCTGGTTCCATTGGTCCGGTTCCTGTTCGGATTCGGGGACTTCCAGGAAAGCCTCGTAGGTGCGCTGGAGGGCGTCCCGCTGATCTTCCGGGACGGTGTTCATGTCGGCCTGGCGCAGGGCCGAGAGAAAATGGATCGCCGATTGATACGCCTTGCCCGAATCACGGTATGCCCGGCCGAGGATGTAATGGGAACCCATCGACAGGTCCGGATGCTCAACCGCTTTCTGCAGGGAGAGGATCGCCGGTTCCAGCAGCCCTTCCGCCAGTTGCAGCGTGCCGAACAGGAACGAAGCGGCCGGATGTTCGAACCCGACGTGGAAGGCACGGTCCAGATACTGCATGGCTTCCTGGTGCTGCTGACGGGAGTAGGCGTCGATCGCCAGGGCGAGGTAGCGGTTCTGGTCGGCGTGCGACGAGTCGGTCTTTTCCTCGCCGCGCTGAAACTGGTCGATCGATACGCGCCGGTGATCGAATGTGTCTTTGTCCGCTTCGAACAACTTTTCCGCCAGGACCGCCATCGCCTTTTTCTGGGCCGCGTCCTGAGGGTTGGCGGATTTCGGTTCGAGATTCGCCGATTGCCGGGGAGCGGGCGCCGCCGGTTCGGGCATCATTCCGGCCGGCAGGGTGAGCATCCCGGTCATGCCCGGCTTGTAGGGCGGCGGAATGGCAAGCATTTTTCCGGATTTCAACGCCGCGCGCGCCCGGGCGAGTTCCGGCGAATCCGGGAGGATTTTCATCCCCTGCTCGACCGCCTGCATCGATTTTTCCGGCTGGCGCGCCCGCTGCATGATCGCGGCGAGGGCCAGGTATTCGGTGACCGCCTGCTTGACTTGCCCCGTCCGTTCGAACGCCAATGCCAGGCGCGACCGGGCGACCATGTTCTCAGGGACCAGGCGCGCGGCTGCCAGCCAGTTGTCGATCGCCTTGTCCGCTTCGCGCGAAGCCAGAAACAATTCCGCCGCGCTCAGCCTGAGCTGGACCGATTCGACGACCCGGCCGCCGCGCTCGAGAATCTCGGCGATTTTTTCGTGCGGGATCGGATTATGGGGATCGGCGCGGATCGCTTCCTGATATACCGATGAGGCCTGATCGAGTTGCCCGCTCTGCATGAAGGCCAGGCCCAGATGGTCCATCGCCACCGGGTCGCCGGGAAATTCCGTGAGAGCCCGTTGGTAGGCGGTGATCGCCTGCTCCCATTTCTGGTCCCAAGCCGCGCTGTTCCCCTGCCGCAGCGCCTGTTCATATACTTCGCGATGACCGGGCATTCGTCCCTCGAAGGCTTCCTCTCAGAGTATAGCATACAGAAGGAAAGCCCCCGCCGCCGTATAAATTTTTTATGAATTTATTTTGGTTCCCTGCGCGCATGCTTTCCGGGGAGCGCGGGCGGGATCGGAGGCAGCCGGCCGTATGCCGAAGCGCAAGCGGACTACAGTCGGGGATGGGAACAACCGGGATTGCCGCGGAAACACCAGCCCGGACAAGGCAGTCGGAGATCAGACCTGCGGATTGGATCAACGCATTCCCGGAAGGAGGCCGGGATCATTCCCCGGGGTATCTCAATCCCCATTCGGCGCGGATGGCATCCAGGGTTTGCATGATGTGCAGCGATTCCCCGAGCGGCATCACGCCGCTTTCCAGCCTTCCGCCGCGCAGGCACTCCATCACTTCCACCGCCTCGTGGGCATACCCGTTTCCCAGGCTGGGGAGCGTGATGGTTTCATCCTCGCGCCCGGCGCGGGATACCGTTATGGTGTCGGCATGCCACCAGGCGGGGTGAATCCGGATCCGGCCGGAGGTGCCGATAATGTGCGCCTCCTGGGGCGAGGCGAATCGCAGCGCGCAGGAGATCACCGCCAGACGCCCGGCCGAATACTCGATCACCGCCGCCGATTGCTCGTCCACACCGGTCTCCCCGAGCGACGCGACGGACACAAGCCGCCGCGGCGCCTCGCCGAATACCATCGACGCGAATGAAACCGGATACACCCCTAGGTCCAGCAGCGCGCCGCCGCCGAGCGCGGGGTCGAACAGCCTGCTTTTCGGATCGTAGGCCGCCTGAAAGGCGAAATCGGCCTGCACCTGGCGCACTTCCCCGAGTACGCCTTCCGCCAGCAGGCTGCGGATTTTTACAAACACCGGGAGGAAGCGCGTCCACATCGCTTCCATCAGGAAAATTTTTTTATTCCGCGCCAGCGCGATCACATCCTCCGCCTGGCGGGCGTTGATCGTGAACGGCTTTTCGCACAGGACCGCCTTCCCGGCGGCCAGGCAACCGATCGCGTTATCGCGGTGCAGGGTATGCGGGGTGGCGATGTACACCGCATCCACCTCCGGATCCGCCATCAGCGCCGCATAACTTCCATGGCGGTTGGGGATCTTCCATGTTGCGGCGAAGGCGTCGGCGGAGGCCTGCGTGCGCGAGCCGACGGCGGTCATCCGCGCATCCGGGAGCAGTGCCAACGCCTCCGCGAATTTTTGCGCGATCCCACCCGTTCCCAGAATTCCCCAGCGTATGACGCTCATGATTCCTCCTTGCGAACAAGGCCAACAAAGTGTGTCATTGCGAGGAGCAGAGCGACAAAGCAATCTCCCCCCCTTCTGGAAAAAGCGGGGGATTGCTTCGTCGGCTGAGCGCGAAAAACCCGCGCTCTAAGCCTCCTCGCAATGACAGACCGCCTCTAGAATCCCTCCAACTTCGAAAGATCCACCACCCCATCCGGCAGGCGGGCGATCCGCTGCAGCATGCCGAGCCGGTTGTTGCGCACCGCCGGATCGTCGGTCATGACCAGCACATCCTCGAAAAATTTCGAGATTGCAGGAATGTGCGGCACGAACGCCGCCAGGAGAGAATCGACTGTCAGCGTGCCGGCCTTCGTAAGCGCCGCAATATCGTCCTCGGCTTTCCGGGTTGCGTCCCACAATCCGCGTTCGGCGGCATCCGTGAGCCGTTCCGGGTCGACGGCCAAGGGCTGCGGATACTCGCGGGTGATGCGGACGCAGCGCGCGTAGGCCGCAAGCGTCGCCAGCCAATCCGGTTTTCCGACCCAGGCGGTCAGTTCCTCCGCGGCGCGGCGCGCCGTCAAAGGGTTGGCCCCCTGCGCCGCAAGCACCGCTTCGACCACGTCGTGCCGGTAACCCAGATCCGCCAGCACTCCGCGCAGCCGTCCGGCGATGAACTCCATCACCTGCGCCTGGACCTGATCGGGAACGGGGATCGGCTGCAACGAGGCCGCCAGGCGGATCCCCTCGCGCAAGTCAAAGGATGTCCCGCGGGCCAGCAGGATCTGGATCAGGCCGAGCGCGGCGCGCCGCAGCGCGAACGGGTCGCGCGTGCCGGTCGGCGCCAGCCCGGCGGCGAACAGCCCCGCCAGCGAATCCAGGCGGTCGGCGATCGCGACGGCCGCGCCCGCCGGCGATTCCGGCAGCGCATCCTCCGCACTGCGCGGCAGGTAATGCTCGGAGATCGCCCGGGCGACCCCCTCGGATTCCCCCGCATCGAGCGCGTAGTAACGCCCGATCACGCCCTGCAACGAGGTCATCTCCACCACCATCTGGGTCGCCAGGTCCGCCTTGGATAAATGCGCGGCCCGCACCGCATCCGCGGTCTGGCCGGCCGTGAGGTTGAGCATTGGAGAAATCTTTTCGGTCAGCTTTTCCACGCGCTCGCATTTATCCAGCATCGAACCGAGTTTGGCCTGGAAGGCGAGCGTCCCCAGCCGCGGCCGGAACGCCTCGAGCTTCTTGCGGTGGTCCTCGCGGATGAAGAAGGCCGCGTCGGCGAACCGCGCCCGCAGGACATGCTCATTCCCCTCGCGCACGTTGGCTTCGCCCTCTCCTTTGCCGTTGCGCACCGCCAGAAAATACGGAAGCAGATCGCTCCCGCGCTGGACCGGGAAGTAACGCTGATGCTTGCGCATCACCGAGATCAGCACTTCGCGCGGGAGCGAAAGCGAGGCGGGATCGAACGCCCCGAGCAGCGCCTGGGGCGCTTCGACCAGTTCGGTGACTTCCTCGAGCAGCCCCGGTTCGAAGGAGGCTTCACCGCCGGCTTTGGCCGCCAGCGCGCCGGCCTGCTTGCGGATGCGCTCCGCGCGGACCGCCGGATCCGGTTCGATCCCGTTCGCGCGCAGGGTTTTCAGATAATCCTCCGCCTGCCGGATGATGATTTCCGGCGAGTTCAGCGGCCGCAGGCCGCGGGTGGCGCGCCCCGAATGCAGGCCGCCCCATTCCACGGGAATGGCTTCGGCGCCCAGCAATGCGGCAAGCCAGCGGACCGGCCGGGAATACGCGGGGGCGGAGACGTTCCAGCGCATCATCTTGGGGAATGGAATGGCGGAGACAGCCGCGCTCAACAGCCCGGGCAGGACCTCCAGCACGGGCAGCCCTTTTTCGACGCGCCGCAGAACGATGTAGCCGTTTTCCTCATGCGCCAATTTCGGATCGAATTTATTCTTCGCGGCGAACCCGGCAAGCGCCTGGGTCGGCGTGCCGTCCGGCTGGTACGCCTTGGCGACGGACGGCCCCTTCACCACAACCTCGATGCTCTCCTGGACCGGCGCCAAGCCGCTTACAAGCGCCGCGATCCGTCGCGGGGTGCCGTAGACGGTTGCCTGCCGGAAGGAGAGGCGGGCTTCCTTAAGCGCCGCCGTCAGTTTTTCCAATAGGTGCCTGCGGGCGGAAACGGAATCCGCGGCCGGCAGCTCTTCGACTCCGATCTCAAACAGCAGCGTTTGCGGCCTGGCGGGCGCCTTCGGTTTCACGGAACGCGCGGCGGGGGCGGATTTGGAGACGGGCTGGAATTTGCCCTGCAGCGGGAACCCTTCCTGCTCCCTGCCTTTGAGGTAGGCCTCCGCCGATTGCCGCGCCAGATCGCGCATGCGGGCAAAGAATTGCGCGCGTTCGGTCACCCCCACCGCGCCGCGGGCATCCAGCACGTTGAAGGCGTGCGAGCATTTCAAGACATACTCGTGCGCCGGAAGAACCAGCCCCGCCGCGAGCGCGGCGCGCGCCTCGGCCTCGAAGATTTCATACGACTGCCGCAGCCGCTCGACTCCGGCCACCTCAAAATTGTATTTGCTCTGCTCGCGTTCGTTTTGCAGGAAGACGTCGCCGTAGGTGACATCCCCCACCCAGGCGATGTTCTTGAAGTGCGATGCCCTCTGCAGGGCCATCAGGATCCGCTCCACGCCGTAGGTGATCTCCACCGCCGGCACGGGCAGCTCGATGCCCCCGGCCTGCTGGAAGTAGGTGAACTGGGTGATCTCCATCCCGTTCAACCAGACTTCCCAGCCCAGGCCCCAGGCCCCGAGCGCGGGGGATTCCCAATTGTCTTCGACGAAGCGCACATCGTTCCGGCGCAGGTCGATCCCCAGCGCCTCGAGCGAGCGCAGGTAAATTTCCTGCGGGTTGCCGGGGTCCGGCTTCAGGATCACCTGGAACTGATAATACTGCTGCAACCGGTTCGGGTTTTCCCCATAGCGGCCGTCCGCCGGGCGGACGGAGGGTTCCACATAGGCGACATTCCAGGGCTCGGGTCCGAGCACGCGCAGGAAAGTGGCCGGGTTCATCGTCCCGGCGCCGACCTGGATGTTGTACGGCTGCCAGATCAGGCAGCCCTGGCGGGCCCAGAATTCCTGCAGACCGAGGATCACCTGCTGGAGCGTTAACGGTTTGCGAACGGCGGCCTTCTTTGACTTCGGCTTTGTCTTTGGCATGAATGGCTTTCCAAGGGGAACGGATTTTCGGATTATAACGTATCCATGAAACAGAGATTGAAATCCTTGATTGGTCCACGGATTACACCGAAAAGAACCGATAACACCGAGGAATCCCAAAGCAAACCAGAGAATAAAAACCGGTTCCAGATATTCTCCCCGCTTCCAATCCTTCGCCCAGCATAAGCTGGGAGAAGGTGGCCGAAGGCCGGATGAGGGAGGAAAAAAGAAATCGCCGCCCGGGATCGGCGGCGATCGGAGTGCGCTGGGAGGGAATTGAACCCTCACGCCTTGCGGCACATGGCCCTCAACCATGCCTGTCTGCCAGTTCCAGCACCAGCGCGGCAGGAAGCGCGGGAATTATAGCCCAGCAAGGGGGGGTGTCAACCGTTTGTAAATAACCCGAAGGGCGGCTGCCCGCGTTTATGGCTTCATCCCGGGATCAACCGGATGATCACCCGGTCGTTGGCGGCGTGCGCCAGATCCGCTTCCGGGATCACGCCCCGTTCATCGCGGCGAATCCCGAAATATTTTGCGTATTCCGGATAGCGGTCGAAATACGCCTTCAGCCCGTCCCGAACCTCGCCCGGTTGATCGATGATCCGGGCTGTGACGGGGAAGGTTTTTCCCCGGTGGAGGAGTTCGCCTGCTTGCCCCCCGAGCAGGTTCCTCCGCCAGGTCCGGCTGCGGAAACTCACGACGGTTAATCCCTCCCCCAGCCTCGCGACATCAAGCGGCGGGAGGTTCCTGCGCCGGATACTCCCGGTCCGTCTTCGCCGACATGATGAAATCATTGAGGTGCAGCCCCCGGATCCGGTGCGTCCACCACGAAACGGTCACCTGCCCCCATTCGACTTTCAACAAGGGATGGTGATTCTCTTCTTCCGCAAGTTCCCCGATGCGCACGGCGAAGGCCATCGCCGCAGCAAAATCCCGGAAGCGAAACGCCCGCTCGAGGCGCGGTTCGTCTTCCTCCCGAACCAGGGTCCAATTCGGAAGCTCGGCAATATTTTTTTGGATATCGGTTTCCGAAAAGGGCTTGTCTTCCTTGCCGACCGGACTGCAATGCATTTCCGAAAGGTTCGCCATTTTTCCATCCCTCCGTGGCCAAAATCATCCATTGGATCCAAGCAACTTCCCCGCCTGCGCTCCAACGGCGCCGTTGGGATCCAGCCGCAGGGCCGTCTCCCATTCCGCCTGCGCATCGGCGACGCGTCCCTGTTCGCTATAGGCCATTCCCAGGTGCAGGTGCGCTTTGGCGGAATCCGGATTTAATTCCAGCGCGCGCAGGAACAACCGCTCCGCCAGCGATACATCCCCCATCTTGAACCAGCCCAGCCCGAGCAGATCCAGCGCCCGGTCGTTCTTCGGGGCAAGGATCACCGCCTGGCGCGCGGCCGGAACCCCTCCTTCCGCAACCCGGAAGTCATTTTCAATGTAAAAGGCCGCCAGGACGATCCAGGCTTCCGGCTCGTCGGGAAAAAGTGCAACCGTTTGCTGAACCCAGCTTTCGGCATCTCCCGGGTTGCCAAGGGCGAAATCCGTCTGGGCAAGATCCGCCGCGATAATCCAATCCCCCGGCCGGAGGATCCAAGCCTGCATCAACCACCAGCGGGCAAGCCCGAGCTCCCCCCGGCGCCGCAGCCAGGCGCCGTACACCAGGCAGGCCAGCGCCGAGTCCGGCGCCAGGGCGGCTCCCCGGCGGTACGATTCCTCCGGATTTTCGCCGCTCGCCTCCTGCGCCACACCCTGCAGGGCGTACGCCTCGCCGTAATTCGGGTTCCGTTCAATCGCCCGGCGCAGGGCTTCCTTCGCCAGACCCACCTCGCCCTGCCGGATCAATTCCTCGCCGGTCGAGGCGAAGATGTATTCCGGGACACGCCGGGCGACGGCGGCGCGGATTACCGCTTCCAGCGAACGCGCATTTTCTCCGATCGGCGGGGGCGCGTTTCTTAGCGCCGTCAGCAGATCGAGCGCGCTTCCGGGATTTTGGGCGGCGCGGATCAGGGCCAGAGAGTATTTTGCCGCCGCATCGTCCGGCCGGCGCTCCATCCATAATCCGAGCGCCGCTTCAGCGCGGTCCCAGCGCTCGATCTCGAAATACCCCTTCCACACCCGGGCCAGCAAATCGTCCATCTCCGGATGCAGCGCGAGCGCCTTCTCCCACTCCGCCAATGCCTGTTCGTGTTCGCCCGCCCCCCAGTGCGCCTCGCCCAAATCGGCCAGGAATTGCGGATCCTGATCGCGCGCGCCTTCCGCCAGCCGCAGATAACAGATCGCCGCCGTAAAATCCGGGCGCGCCAACAGTTCCCGCCCGGCGGCGACGGCGAAGGTGGAATCATCCGGAAACCACAACGCCCCCCATCCGGCGGCCGGCCGGGGTTCGGCGGCGCAGGAAGGCAGGAAGGGAATGGCGCCGTGCGGCGTGGAGGCCGGGATCAATCCGAGTACGGTTGAGAATCCGATGATCCAATGCTTCCGGCGGATGTTTTTCCGGATCCAATCCGCGGTTTTCGCAAAAAGGCGCGAGCCGGTTTGTTTTACGGTGCGGAGGAAAACGGGTGATGTTGCGGAGGAGCGCATCGGGTACGCCGCGGCGTCAAACGCTGGTCATGTCCGGCGGCGGGGCCTGGCCGATGGTGCCTTCGACCATTTGATTCAAACCCTGGATCAATTTCTGGGTTTCCCCGCGGTCCGCCAGGGCGGCAAGCTCTTCCACTTTGCTTCGCAGCACATCCGGCTCCAGGGCGTGATTCTCCCCGACCAGCCGGAGGATATCCGGATGATTGGTCTCCCGCAGGGCTGTTTCGTCCTCCCACAGCTGCTCGCTGAGTTTTTCGCCGGGCCGCACGCCGGTAAAGACGATCGGCACGTCCTTGCCGGGTTCCAGGCCGGAAAGGCGGATGAGATCCTCCGCCAGCGAGACGATCCGGACCGGCTTCCCCATCCGCAGGAGGAGCGTTTCCCCGCCTTCGCCGAGGATCGCGGCCTGCAACACCAGATGCACCGCTTCGGGGATGGTCATGAAATAGCGTTCCATATCCGGGTGCGTCACCGTCACCGGGCCGCCGCGGGCGATCTGCCGCTTGAAGACGGGGATCACCGATCCGCGGCTGCCGAGCACGTTCCCAAACCGGACCGATACGAACGGTTTCCCGCTCCGGCGCGCCGCATCCAGGACGATCAGTTCCGCCAGCCGCTTGGTGGCGCCCATCACGCTCGCCGGGCGGATGGCCTTGTCGCTGGAAATGAGCACCAGCCGTTCCGTGTCCCCTGCCAGCGCGAGGTCGACCAGGTTGCGCGTCCCGAGCACGTTGTTGCTGAAGGCATCCTCGACGTTGATCTCCATCAGCGGCACGTGTTTGTGCGCCGCCGCGTGGAACACCACCTGGGGCGCATGGGCGTGGAAGACGGCTTCGAGACGGGTCCGGTCGCGGATGTCCGCGATGACCGGGTGGAGCGCCAGTTCGTGGTAATCCTCTCCGAGCGCGAGCAGCGCTTCGAAGATGCTGTTCTCGCCGTGTCCCAGCATCAGAATCTCGCTCGGCCCCCAGCGCGCGATCTGCCGGCAAAGCTCGAAACCGATCGACCCGCCGGCGCCGGTGACCATCACCCGTTTGCCGCTCAGGGCATAGCCCACGGCCTGGTCGGCGGTGTGGGCCGGCGCGCGCCGCAGCAGGTCGCTGACCTCGACGTTGCGCAGCCGCCCGGCGCTCACCCGGCCGCCGATCAGCTCGTACAATCCGGGCATGGTGAGGAATGGGATCTTCCCCTTCCGGCACAGATCCGAAAGTTTTCGGAACACGTCGCCCGACGCGGAGGGGATCGCCATCACCACCTCGTCGGCTTCCTGTTCGATCGCAATTCGCCGCACGTGATCCAGGCCTCCGAGGACCTGCACTCCGTGGATGCGCTGGTTCAGTTTTTCCGGCGCATCGTCGAGGAAGCCGACCGGGATCATGCGCAGCTGCGGGTTTCGCTGCATCTCGCGCGCCACCAGCGCCCCCGCGTCGCCCGCCCCGGCGATGAGCACCCGCTTGGTCGCCCCGCTGCCCGGCAAACGGCGGCGGGCTTGCATCAGCTCGGAAAGCAGGCGGATGGAAAACCGCATTCCGCCGGTCAGCACCAGGCTGACCAGACCGTCGATGAATGGGATCGAGCGCGGGATCCGCGGCAGACCGACGGCGAATGTGAAAAGATAGTAGCCGATCATCAATAGGACGTTTACGGCGACCGCGCCGATGATCAGCATCGCTTCTTTTGTGCTCGCATACGCCCAAAAACGGCGGTACAAACCAAAGGCCCAAAACACGACCGGCTTGACCACCAGCGCGGCGGCGATCATCCAGAGCGCCGCCGGGAGGTAGGTATGGAAGATCACGTAATCGCGCAGCGCGAAGGAGATCAGGATCGAAACGGCGATGATCACCAGGTCGGCCAGGAACAGGTAGCGGTTGCGGAGGAAGATGATGGATTTGTTCATGCGGCCCCGCTCCCCGCTGCCTTCATCCAATTCAGCGTTTCGGCCAGTCCGGCGCGGAATTCCATCTTTGGACGGAACGCCAGCAGCTTGCGGGCGCGGGAGGGATCGCAGCGCGAATGGTAAATGTCGCCGGAGCGCGGGGCGGCAAAAGTCAGCGGGATGCTCGTGCCGCACAGTGAGGATAATTCCGAATGCAGTTGCAACAGACTGCGGCCGCGCCCGGTGCCGATGTTCAGTACCTGCCCGGCCGCGCAGTCCAGCTCGCACGCCAGCCGGTTGGCCCGGACCACGTCCGCGATATAAATGAAGTCACGCGTCTGCTTGCCGTCGCCGTAAACGGTCACGCCGCCGCCGGTGATCGCCCGCGAGGCGAAAATGGCGATCACGCCCGAATACGGGGAGGCGGGATCCTGACGCGGACCGAACACGTTGAAATAGCGCAGGCACACCGCCGGCAGTTCGTAGGATTGAAAAAAGGAAACCGCGAGGGATTCTCCCGCCAGTTTGCTGGCGGCGTAGGGGGAAAGCGCCTGGGGCGCCTGGTCCTCTTTGGCGGGCAGCCGGCCGGCGCCGTAGACCGCGCAGGAGGAGGCCATTACCAGCCGCCGGACTTTCGCGCGCCTGGCGGCCTGGAGCACATTCAGCGTCCCGGTGACGTTGACGTCCAGCGTATCTTCCGGGCGTTCCACCGACTCCGCCACCGAGACCATCGCCGCGTGATGCAGCACGTACTCCACGCCGCGCATCGCGGATTGAACCGCGCGCCGGTCGCGGATGTCGCCTTTGCAGATCTCGACTTTGCCGCGCAGCGCCGCCAGATTCTTCCGTTTCCCGGTGCTGAAATTATCCAGAATCCTGACCGTGTGTCCGTCGCGGACCAGGTTTTCCGCCAGATGCGATCCGATGAATCCGGCTCCGCCGGTGATGAGATACGTCGACAACGTCATCCGCCTCCCAGCGGAAAAACTCCATTTTACCAACTCGCCCGGGATCAGGCGGCCGGCCGGCCCCGCAACAGCCGGCCCAGAGACCGCGCCGCTCCGATCCAGAAACCCGCGCCCCATGCGGCATGGATGCAGAAGAAAACCAGCATCAGGGCCGGGAGGAGCGCCGCCTCTTTCCGCGCCGCGGCTTCCCGGCCGGCATATGCGGCGCTTATGGCAGCATACACCGCCAGCTCCAGCCCCAGGATTATAGCCAATGGGGGCAAAAGAAAGGCCCCGGCGGATAGAATTACCAGGGACGGCGCAAAAAAAGCCGGGATTAATTGCCTCGGCCGGACCGATTTCGGGTGGAACGAGAGCATGACGGCTTTCTGGTGCCCGTAAAAATAATACTGCCTTGCCAGCGCGCCCAATTCGCCGCGGGCGATATAGCGCGACCGGATCTTCGGGGTGAAGAAGATCCTTCCGCCGGCCTCCCGCACCCGGTAGTTGAATTCATAATCCTCATTCACCGGAACCTGCTCGTTGAACTCACCCACCCGGCGGAACACGTCGCGGCGGAATGCGGCGAAAGGGACCGTATCCACCTCGCCTTCCTTCCCGCCCGACCGGTAGCGTACCCCGCCGGTGGCAAACGGGTTGGCCACGGCGGCGGCAATGGCGCGCGCCACGACCCCGCTGCCTCCCGGCTGAATGACGATCCCGCCCCCAACCCCCTCGCACCCCGAGTGTTCGAGTGCCCAAACGCATTGTTCGACGTAATCCGGATCCGGAATGGCGTGCGCATCCATGCGCAGGATGATCTCCCCGCGCGCCTCACGCAGCGCGGCGTTCAACCCGGCCGGCGCGGAACGCCCCGGATTGTCCACCCAGCGCAGCGCCCAATCTGGATGCGCACCGGCATAGGCTTCGATCTTTTTCCGCGTCCCGTCCGTGGAGCGGCCGTCGGCGACGATCACTTCCATCCGCCCGGCCGGGAACGACTGCCGATGCAAGGCTTCGAGAACCCGATCGATCGTCCGTTCCTCGTTCCGGCACGGAATCAGCACGGATACCTGCGGGAGGGATTCGTTCATCGCGAGCGGGAGCCCAGGAGTGCCTGATATACCTGTTCGAGATCAGCGGCAATCCCGCTCCAGCCATACCCTTCAGCCCAGGCGCGGGCGGCCTTGCCGATCCGTTTCCGTTCGGCTCCCTGGCGGAGCAGACGGACGACTTCGACACTGTACGAACGGTCGGCCCCTGCCAGGATAATCTCATCCCCATTGCGCGCGGAGATGCCCTCGGCGCCCATCGGCGTGCTGACGACGGTTTTTCCGGCGGCCATGGCCTCCAGAATTTTCAACCGCATTCCTCCGCCTGAACGCAGCGGGACGACCACCACCGATGCGCGGTGCAGGTGCGGCCGCACATCGTCGACAAATCCCGTCACTTCAATATTGCGATCCTCCTCCGGCCAGTGCAGGATGTCGGCCGGCGGCGATTTGCCGACCACGATCCAGCGCGCGGTCGGCTCCTCCTGCGCAATTCGCGGCCAAACCTTGGCACGGAACCAGCGGACCGCATCCGCATTCGGCGGCCAATCCAGGGCGCCCACGAATACGATCGTCCCCGGCTCCTCGCTCATCGGCTGCGGAGAGTACCGTTCCAGGTCGACTCCCGCCGGAGAAACCGCCACCGAGGCATCCGGGGCGATCTGGAGAATTCGTTCGGCATCCTCCTGGGTGATCGCCACGCACAGATCGGCCTGCCGACAGGCCCGGGTTTCGAACGCACGCATCCGCCGCGCTTGCAGCCGCACATAAGCATTCAACGGAAAGCCGGCCGTCCGGGCGTAGCGCGCCGCCAGAGCGGATTCCACATTATGAAGGCGCAGGATCACCTGAACGCCCAACCCCTGCGCCAATCCGAGATAATGCGCCATGTGGGTGCCTTCCAGCTGGACCAGGTCAAAGCGTTCCTCATTGAAGGCTGCCCGCACGGCGACAGTCATGGCCCCGGACCGGTATTTCGACGCCGTGTACGGCATCGGGGATAGCAGTGCGAGCGCGGCGTTCACATAATTCGTGGAAGTATCGTGTGGTATTGCCTTGGCCCAGATCAATCCCGCCCGGGCGCGAAATTCGTCCGCCGCCTCCGGGTTTCCAAATCCCAAAAGGGCGGCCTGATGCCCGCGCGCGGTCAGATGGCGGATGAGTTCATAGATGGCGATCCGGGCGCCGTCGGTCGCCGGCCAGGGTATCTTCGGGGCGATGAACAGAATTTTCATATCATCCGAACCTCGCAAGTTGGTCCTCTCGCTGCCGGCGAATCCGGATATGCCGGATTAAAACCACGGCCGCGGCCGCCCCGAGCGCCAGCAGGATCGGCACGATGCTGTTAAGCTTCCATGCGATAAAACCGGTCAACGGGATCCAGACGAGCAACCCAACCACCCACCATCTCCGGCTGAAGACCAGCCCTTCCGCCGCCAGCATAAGCGCGATCGGCATGATCATATCCCGGTGCCGGTATTCCCGCGGAATAAAAATCGAGACAACCAGAAAAACCGCCACGGCGTAAAAGAGCACCGGCCATACCCCCCTGTGGTTGCGCCGCACGGCCTCCCGAATTCCAAGAAACGAAAACGGCAGCAGAAAATACCACAGCCACATTCCGGGAAAGGCGATCATGTAGGTTTCGAACCGCGGCACCTCGGGCAGGGTTCCCGGCAGGATCCAGGCATACGGCGCCAGCCCCGTGGAAATCATCGACAGCGCCAGATAGTGGAGGAATCCGAGAGGGTGGTTAAGGATCCATTCCAGAAAGATGCCCACCGTCCGCGTATCGGGCACTTCGGTTACTTGAAAAAGCGTCGACTGCGATCCGAGAGTCACATGAAAAAGGGTGCGCGCGGAAATGGCCGGCCAAAAAACAATCAGGAACAAAGCCGCCGACACAATCACCAGCACCCAGCGCCACACGCCGCCCGATTTCAGGAATTCCATCAGGAGGACCAGGGCAACCGCTCCCGCCAGGACGACCGGTATGTAATCGCGGAGTTCTCCGGCCATCAGAAAAATCCCGGCCATCACCCCGGCCCATCCTGCGGCGCGCAGCAACCGGGCGGGGCTCCGCTCCGGCAGGATCAGGATGTTCCAAATTCTATACAGTCCGAGGAAAAACAGCAGGATAAGAAACAGGAAGAGCGGATCCTTGAGAGTCATCATCTCCCACAGCCAGAACCCGGTGTAGAGCGCCGTCAGCCACCCGGTCCAGCGCGCGACGACCGGCCCGAACAACATCGCCGCAATCCGGTAGGTGAGATACACCGTCGATGCGCCGAGAACAATATTGATAACGATCGCCGCCGCGGTCGCATGGCCGATCAGATAATACACGCCGGCCAGCAACTGCGGGAAAAGATCGTTCAGGGCAAAATCCAACGGGCCCGCCCCCGCCGCCGCGGTTCCGGGGGCATGCCAGGCCTGGGCGAGAATCCAGGCCACCCGGTCATAGGAATTGGAGTCGGAATAGAGGTATCCCTCGTTCCCGCCGATTATCCAATGGAAGAGGCCGGCGGCTGCGAGCCTCACCCCAAGCGCCACAAGGAACAACCGGGCGACGAACCGGCGTTCCTCCGCCGGGGTATCCAAAAGGGCCAGGCCGAGGGCCAGGCCGCCGGCCAGGAAAAGCATGAACACCGGGGCACCGAACGTTTCCCAGGGCAGGAAGGCAAGCGCCAGCGCACTTCCGCCGGCTATAAGCGCGGAAATCCCCAAAAAACCTTGGCGTTGAAGAGTTGGCATCGTCATGGATAATGGTCATCCCGCCCCGGGATGTTCGGCTAATACCTCGGAATACACCGAGCGCGTTCCGTCGATCATCCGCTGCAGAGTATACTCCCGCGCCCGCAACGCCCCTTCCCGTCCCATCATTATGCGCAATTCCGGATTCTCTCCCAGGCGAAGCATGGCTTCCGCCAGCATCCCCGGATCGCGCCGGGGAACCAGCAGACCCGTCCGGTCCGGTTCGACCAGATCCCGGTTTCCGCCGACATCCGTGGCGATGCAGGGCAGGCCGCAGGCCATGGCTTCCAGGAGCGTGTAGGAAAAGCTTTCAAAATCGGAGGGCAGGACGAATACATCGGCGGTGTGCATGGTCTCGCGGATTTTCCCGCGCATTTGGAGACCGAGCAGATCCAGGTGTTTTCTCCAACCGCCCGTTTCCGCGGCGTTTAGCAATTCTCCGCGCTTCTCCCCTTCCCCCGCCGTCTGCAAACGCGCCGCCGGCATCCGTCCGGCGACGATTTTAAACGCCGCCGCCAGATTCTCGATTCCCTTTTCGCGCGCCATCCGGCCGACGAACAAAAAACGGACGTCCGGTTCCGGCCGCAGAATGTGAGGCGCGGGGCTGAACCAGTCGGCCTCCAATCCATTCGGGACGAGCGCGGCCTTCTCCGGCGGGACAAGGCGCCCGTCCAGGTAAATCTGCCTGATCGTTTTGGAGACGAATATCGTCCGGTCGGTGGCATGCCGGTTGAGGAGGGTTTCCGCCATGCGGTAGGCGCGGATGGCCAGCGGATTCGTCGGCAGGAAGAACGAAGGCGTATGGACCGTATGGACGGCGGGCAAACCCGCCGCGCGGGCTGCCATCCGCCCCAGCAGCCCGCCGCGGGTATCGTGGGTATGCACCAATTGAATTTCCTGGGCCAGAAATTCACTTCGTAGGCGGAGAAACGCCGGGCCGTCGAATTTCGAGGCCGGCGGGAGCACCGTGCACTTTATGTCCAGCCCGCCGGCGATCGAAAGAAACGGTTCGGCGAGCGTTCCCATGACGCGGAATTCGAATTCCTTCCCCAGCCCGTGGAACAACTGCAACAGATGAGTTTCAATCCCCCCGGCTGCCAGCGGGGAAAAGGAGATGATGGCGATTCGCGGCCTGCTCACCGCAACCCTCCCGCCGCGCACTCGAAGGCGCGGCCGAAGGTCTCCGCCATGCGGTCGATGGTGAATTCCCCCGCGCGCGCTTTGGCGCGGGCGCCCGACGCATGCGCGTCTTTCGGGGAAAGCAGAAAACCGGAAATCGCTTCGGCCATCGCGCGGGCATCACCCTGCTTAACCACCCGCCCGGTCTCGCCGTCGCGGATCAAATCGGGAGCCGCGCCCACGCCGTCGGTGGTGACGATCGGCAAACCGGCGGAGGCGGCCTCGTTCAACACCAACCCCCACGGTTCGGCGATCCGCCCCATGCGCGACGGCAGGACGAACACGCCGCCCAGCGAGTAGAGCAGATCCTTTTGCCGGTCGCCGCGCACTTCCGATCCGGTAATCCGGAAGTCCGACAGCCCGAGCTGCCGCGCTTGCCGGTCGAGGGGCTCCCGGCGCGGACCGTCGCCTGCGATCAATAGAAACGATGGAATCTCACGGCGCACGATGGAAAACGCGTCGACCAGGATCTCCGGGGCTTTGAATGCCAGCAGCCGCCCGAGGAACAGGATGACCGGTTTGGATCCGATCCGCCACTCGCGGCGGGCGGCTTCAATTTCCGCGGTTGCGGCCGGGGTATGCCGGTAGGGGCTGGCGTTGCCGGTAATCAGGATTTTTTCGGGTTCGGCGCCCAACCCGGCCAGCCGGTCGCGCACGCGGGTGCCATACGCCAGGCAGCCGGCCGCGCTGCGCACCAGGGAGCGCTCCAATCCGAACGTCAGCCAGCGGCGGGGGTGACGCGCCGGATACCATTCGCCGCTGAAGACCACATGCGGGCGGCGGATGCGGCGCGCGGCCCAGCCCGCGGCCAATGCCGAGAAGGAGGACGGTTCCGGACAAAACACGATATCGAACGGCTTGCGCGCGTGCGCTTTCCGGAGCTCGCCGGCGAGCGCCGGCGCGATGACCAGATCCGACATTTCCGGTATCCGGTACCCGCGGAGGTTTATGGAATTCGGCGGGAGCGCAGCCTTGTCCTGGTTGAGGAAGAAACACTGCAGGTCGAATTTTTCCGCGAGCCGCGCGAAGAGCGGGCGCCGGTACTCGGGATACGAATCGTGGACGAATGCAACCCGGATGCGCGCGCTCATCGGATTCGGATCAACTCCTCATAAAGCGATTCGTACTTGCGGACCATGAGGCGGGTGGCATACTGCCCTTCGACGAGTACGCGGGCCGCGCGGCCCATCGCCACCCGCCGCTCCGGCGGCGTGGCCAGCGCGCGCCGCAGGATCTCCACCAGGGCGAGCACGTCGCCGGCGGGAAACTCCCAACCGGTTTCATCCTCGACCACGATTTTTTCCGCATTGGCCGCGTCGGAGAGGATGACCGGTCTCCCGCATGCCATCGCCTCAAGGACCGAATTCGGAAAACCCTCGAATTTCGACGGCAGGACAAGCCAGTCGAGCGCGGCGTAGGCCCGTTCGACATCCGCCATCATCCCCATCGGCAGGACGATTCCTTCCAGTCCGTTCTCCCGGATCCGATCGTCCACTTCCCGGCGGGCATCCTCAAAGGTCGTGCCCCCGACCAGGATCACTTTGGCATAGCCGGGCCAATACCCGGATTTTTTTAATTGGGCGACGGCGGTCAGCAGCGTGGCATGGTCCTTCACCGGCGAATAGCGCGCGATCATCCCGAATACGACATCCGACGGCGTCAGGCCGAAGGCGGCGCGCGGTTCGCGCCAATCCATGCCCGGCTTGAACCGCACGAGATCCACCCCGTTGGGAATGACCACCAGCCGCTCCGCGGGAATGTGCAGCAGCGTCTCGGCTTCCCGCACCGCCGCCCTGGAATTGGAGACGATGCGGACGCTCCGCCGCCACAGGATCCGTTCGGTCCATTGCCAGGGGACACTCCAAAAGCCGGCGATACGCGTGCGCAGGGAGGTGACGATCCGCCGGTGAAGCGCCAGCGTTCCGGCGATTCGGGCGTACAAATCCGAGATCCTCAGAAACGACTGCACGATCACCGGGCGCTCCCGGAGGATCAACCGCCATAGGCGGAACAACGCGACCAGATTTCCGAGTTTGCCGAGCGGCTTGCGCAGGCTGATCAGGCGCGCATCGCCGGCGGTAATCTCCACCGGCACGCGGTCAAAACCGTAAATCACCGCCACCAGCGGTTCGAACCGTTCGCGATCCAGGTGGCGGACCAATTCGGCGGCCTGGCGCTCCGTTCCGCCGGAAGCAAGGGTGGGGAGGAGGAAGAGGATTTTACGCGCCTGTGGCTGGGCCTGCGGCGGACTCATCCGGATCATCCCCCACCGGAAAGGACGAACCGCGCCGCGGTCAGGAACCAGCCCGCGGTCTGGGTGATCGCGGCGCGGCGGGTCGGATCCAGGAAATAGACCGCGCCGATAAGTCCGGCAACCGCCAGCATGATCCAGCTTCCCAACCTTCCAATTCGGAAAGTGCTCATATTAGTTTTTCTCCCAGACGCTCCAGGAGTCGTACCGGAACACTTCGGTAAAAGCGCCCGACTCCCGGGTCCATTCCTCTTCCGGAGATCCGCCCGCCACCACCACCAGATCCGCGCCGCTCTCCGCCAGCGCGCGGCCCCATGCCTCCGCGGAATAGGCGGCGAGGGATATCACGGTGTTGCGCAGATCGGAACCGAACAGCGGGTACACATCCAGCCACCGCCCGTAGACGATAACCGCCGGCGCACCGGTCGTGCGCGCTTCGATCCATTCGTAGAATTCGTTGGTGGGGTGCACATACGCGGCGTTCCGCTGCGGATCGTCGCGATCGAAGACAAGCGCCATCGCCTTGCCGGCTTCGAGTGGCGCCGGCCGGAGCGAAGCGATCACCACGAAGCCCGCCGCCAGGACCATCCCGCCAACCAGGAGCCGGCGCGGCCAGCTCCGCAGGGATTCGTACAGCAGCGCGCCGCCCAGTCCGCACAATAACAACAACGAAAGCACATACCGCGGGCGCCATTGCGCCGGCGTGAGGATCAGGATCATCAGTGAAAGGATGGAGATCAGGATGGCAGGCCCGTGCCGCTTCCGGAGGGAAACCCAAATCCATAGAACCGCCCCGGGAAATCCGATGAATGCCCAGATCGGCCCGGAACCGCTGTTGTTCCAATCGTATATCAATCGATAACGCTCGAACCAGATGGTATAAACCCGATCCCATCCGTTTTTTTCGTTCTGCAGAACCTCCTCCGAGCCGATCGAAGGAAATTCGTCCGCAGGCCGGCCCGGCCAGACAATCCAATCACCAACCCGCACTTCCACCGGAGCGAGCGGATTACCCTCGGAAATCCAATTGCGGACCATCGGGTAAGCCCCGTAAAAAAGCGTCAGAAGGCAGAAGATCAAAACCGGAATCCCTACCCCGGTTATTCTCCGATACGCGGGAGGTTTTTCCGCCTTCCCGGAGGGAACCGGGGGCCGAAGCAGGAAGAAAACAAGCAACACACCGATGGCCGCTCCCGTGAGGATGCCGGCAAACTTCGTACCCACAATCACGCCGGAACAAATCCCGGCCAGAACCGCATTCGCCACATCCCCATTTCGTCCGGATTCCGGATCCCTCCTAAGGACAAAATACACGCCGCAGATGAACACGGAGGCCAGCCAGGCATCGTTATACGATCCCATCTGCATGAGAAAAACCAGCGGCGTGAAAGAAAATACCGCCCAACCGACCACCGCAGCCCTTCGCGAAAAACCAAAACGCCGGCAGATCCCATACAACGCCAGCCCGCCGACCAGGATCGTTGGAAGAAATGCAAGGTCCACTAATTTGTCATAGCCGATGAAGAAGTAATTCCACCCCTGGATCAACTCCGAATTGACCGGATAATCGCGGATCCACTCGGATGGGCTGGGAAAATACCGGAGCGCTCCGCTCTGGACGATATTCCCCATAATGGTCAGGTGGTAGGCGATGTCATCCCGCAGGAAGGGCGGCAAGAACCACCCCCAGACAGCATTGCGGATCAGGACGATGCCCATCAATCCGCCGAGCACGATGATCCAGACGGGCAGCCGGACCTTGCGCAGCCAGGCGATGAACACCCGGTTCCGGTCAAGAACCGTCTGCCAATGCGGACGAACCCCCAGAACAAAAACGCCCGCGGTGATTAACGCGCACGCGGCAGCCAGAGGGACCGGCCGGAGAATACCCAGCCATCCCAGAACCAGCATCACCCCCAGAACCTGCCCGATAAAGCTAACCTGCGCCGCGATCATGGAATAGAGGACACCGGACGATCGGCCGCAGAAATAAAAATACCAGCCCAGATAGATCGCGGTTGAAAAAGCAAGCAGAAAGAAAATGCCGGCCCAGGTATGCCAATCCGTTCCCAAAAATCCCAGCGTCATGGCTGCTCCAGCACTTCCAGAATATGTCCGGCTCTGCGTTCCCAAGTATAGGCTTCCACGTCCTGGCGCGCCCGGCCGGCGATGGCTTCCGCCAGAGTCGAATCCTCCTGCACGCGCCGGAGCCCGCGGGCGATTTCCTCCGGGCTGTCGGGCGCCACCAGCAGCGCGTTTTCCCCATCTCGCAACACTTCCCGGACCGGCGGGAAATCGGTGGCGACGATCGGCCGCCCGGCCGCCATGTATTCGAACATCTTCAGGGGTGACATCGCCCGGGCGGTCGCGGTGCGCGTGGTGTACGGCATGATCAAGGCGTCCGCCGCCCACAGGTACAGGGGCACTTTCCCGTTCGGCACGGTACCTTCGAACCGCACCCGGTCACACAAATCCCGCCCGGTGGCATACGCGCGGATCCGGTTGATATCCTCGGGATTGCCGCCGATCAGCATAAGTTGAACTTCGGGAAGCGCAGGTAAAGCATCCAGTGTTTCTTCGATGCCGCGGCCGGGATACAAGTGCCCGGAGTGGCACACGATGCGGGCTTGGGCCGGCAATCCCAAACGCGCGCGGGCATCCTTCTTGGCGACAGCCGGTTCAAACCGCTGCAGGTCCACCCCGTCGGGCGCCCACCGCAGCAACTCGCGGCGCGCGCCGGCGGCGGCATAATCCTCGATCAGGGATTTGGAGATGCAAAAGATCCCCCGCAATGCGGGTGAAAGCCGCGGATCGCTCACCAGCTTGCGCCATACCGGATGGCGGCGGTCTTCCTCCAGATAGTGCGCTTCGAAACCCGTCCGCGTGCCGGAACGCGCCAGCCAATAGGCGGACCACGGTTCGCGCGTATACACGTATCGGGCGCGGCGGGCATGCGCCCACAGCGCAGCCGCAAGCGCATATCCGCGGACCGCAAACCGTTCGCCCCAGTGCGGGAATGGAACCCAGCTCACAGCAAACTCCCGCGCCAGCGCAAACCGTTCGCGGAGATCTGCTTTTTGCCGGGCATCTTCCGGATAATACGGGGCGATCAGTTCCACCGGGACGTGCGCGGCGAATCCGGAGCACATCTTCAACGTCTGGATGCAGTTGGCGCGGCTGGAGGGGATGCGCGAGCGCGCAATGAAAATCAGTTTATCCATGGCTGCCAGCGGCGAATTCAAGGATCCGTTTTGCGCGGCCGCGCCAGGAATACGGGCGGACATCGGCCCGGGCCTGAGCGGCGATCCGTTTTCTTTTTTCCGGATTCTTACGGAGTTTCGCCAGCGCTTCCGCCCAGGCGGCGGCATCTTCCGGCGGAAGCAGGATACTGTTGGCCTCATGGAGCATCACGCGCAGCGCGGGCAGATCGCTGGATAAGATCGCCCGACCGGCGGCCATGTATTCATAAAGTTTCATCGGACTCATAATCTCGGCGGTGTTGCCCTTGCCGCGGATTGTCACCTCCCGCTGGTACGGCATGAGCAGCACGTCGCAGGCCGCCTGATGCAGCGGCACCTCGGCATTCGGCACATGCCCCAGCCAGCGGATGTTCTCCGACGCGCCCGTCCGGGTTTTCCAGGCTTCGACCTCTTCGGGATTCCCGCCCAGCATAAGGAATTCCATGCCGGGAATCCGCCGGGCCAATTCGCAGATCAATTCCACCCCGCGCCCCGCCACCAGGCTGCCGAAATAGCCCGCGGTGAATTTATTAACGGCGAGGTTGAGCCTCCCGCGCGCCCGGGCGGGGGCGGGCAGATTCCGGAATTGCTCCGTATCGACGGCGTCGGGGATAACGAGGATGTCGCGCCCGTGGAGCGCGGGGTATGTTCGGCGCAGATTTTCCTCGAGCGCGCGGCTGATGACCGCCAGGCGGATATTGGGGATTCTGAGGATCTGCCGGAAATACAACGGGCCGATCCGCCCGGTCGGGGGATGATGGATCTCAAGCATGACGGGGAAACCGTGCTGCGAAACCGCCCAGGCGATGTCGATTCCGCGCGTATACGCCAGATCCGGCGTTATGCGTGCCGCCTCATCGGCCTCGGCCCAGGCCAGACCGCGGCGCCCCAGGAGTGGCAGTAATTTCACGCGGCGGGAAAGAAATCCGGATGCCAGCCCGTACTGGCGAATGACTGAGTCAGAAAGGGGAATATCGCCGGAAGGCAGGGCGGAAATTTTTCCACCGCCGTCGTCGGAGAGCGTCTCATCCGCCGGCGGGAGGATCAGATGCACCTCGTTCCCTTCCTGCGAGAAGGCCTGGCACATCTTCATCACCTGCAGGCTGTTGGCCGATGTGGAAGGTACGGTCGCGGAACTCAGGTATGCGATCTTCATGCCGACCCCATTACCGAACGGTAAACATCCATTTGTTCTCCGGCGAAACGCTCCCAGTTCAGGGCTTCGGCCCGGGTCCGCCCGGCCATTCCCATTGTACGCGAGAGCGCGGGATTCTCCGCGAGTGCGATCATCGCCCGGGCGGTCCCATCCACATCACCGGGCGGCACAAGGAATCCGGTCTCGCCGTCGACGACGGCATCCGGGATTCCACCGCTCCGGGTGCCGAT
>CAZYSF010000479.1:0-7653 GCA_964649635.1 uncultured Anaerolineales bacterium
CAGCGGGTGATGCCCACCTTGCGCCAGAGGATGCGGCGGACGTCGCTGCCGATGCCGGCCAGGAGCCGCTGCTCGGCGGCGCTGGCCGGCCGGGGCTCCGCGGCCGGGTCGCCGGCGGCCGGCGCTGCGTCTCCGGAGGCGCCGCCGGAAGCGGCTCCCCCCGCCGGCAGGCCCTCCGCCTCGGGCAGGGGATGCTCGTCGCCCAGCATGGCCCGGGCGCTGCGGCCGCCGAAGACCAGCCCTTCGAGGAGGGAGTTGCTGGCCAGCCGGTTGGCCCCGTGCACCCCGGTGCAGGCCACTTCGCCGACGGCATACAGGCCGGGGATCGTCGTACGGCCGTCGGCATCCGACCACACGCCGCCGCAGGAATAATGCTCCGCCGGCACCACCGGTATCGGCTCGCGGGTGAGGTCGAATCCGGCCTCCAGGCAGCGCGCGTGAATATTCGGGAAGCGGGCTTTGATCTGCCCGGCGGGCAGGAAGGAAATATCCAGGAGGACATGCGGATAATCGTGCATCACCATCTCGCGGTGAATCGCCCGCGCCACAATATCGCGCGGCGCAAGCTCCTTCCATTCCGGCGCGTATTCCGCCATGAACGCCCGGCCGTCGGGGGTCAGCAGGCGGCCGCCTTCGCCGCGCACCGCTTCGGAGATGAGAAATCCGTCGACGCCCGGGGCGGCAAATACCGTCGGATGGAACTGTATGAACTCGGCGTTGATCACGCGCGCACCGGCCCGGTCCGCCATCGCCAGGCCGTCCCCGCGGGCACCCTCGGGATTGGAGGTGTACCGGTAAATCCGCCCCAGGCCGCCGGTGGCCAGGATGGTGACGTCTGCCAAATAGCGGTGCACGTCGCCATCCGCCCGGTCGAATACGTACGCCCCGTGGCAGGTGATCGGCTGGTATACGGCGAGCGGATCGCGGGCATGATGCGGGAAGGTGATCAGGTCGACCGCCGTTGCGGAATTCACGATCCGGATGTTCGGGCGCTCGCGGATCAGGGCATGCAGGTTCCGAATGATGGCCCGGCCCGTGGCGTCGCCGACGTGCAGGACCCTCGGAAGGGAATGGGCGGCTTCCCTGCCGTAATCCAGCGATCCATCGGGAGCCCGGTCGAAGGCGACGTGCGCCTGCTCGACCAGCAATTCCTGCACCAGCCGCGGGCCTTCCCCGGCCAGGAGCGAAGCCGCGGCCGGCAGACTTAATCCCGCGCCTGCCTCCAGAATATCGCCGACAAGTTTTTCGCGATCGTCGTTTTTCCCAAGCGTGACGATCCCGCCCTGGGCATACCGGGTGTTGCTTTCCTCGGGTTCCGCCGCGCGGGTGATGACCGTGATCTGCCGCTGGCGATCCTCCGCCAGCCGGAGCGCGGCGGCGGCGCCGGCAATCCCGCAGCCGACGATCAGAACGTCGGATTGCACCAGTTTCATGAGCGGACCTCCAGCATGCGTTTGAGCGCCATCCGGGCTCCCTCAGCCACAGCCGCCGGGACCTGCACCGGATTGATGCATTCGCCGCGCAGCAATCCGTCCGTGATACGCGCCAGGGATTCGACCGTGGTTTTATTCATCGTGACGCAGTTGTTCGGCGTCGGCGAAAGGAGATGGACCTCCTGATCCGGATGCGCCCGCGCCAGGCGCGCCACCAGGTTGCCTTCCGTGCCGATCGCCCATTTCGTCCCGGCCGGCGCCGCATCCACCAGGCGGATGATATCGGACGTCGAACCCGCATCGTCCGCCAGCCGAACCACCTCCTGCGTGCATTCCAGATGAACCCAGACCCGAACGCCGGGATGCGCTTCCCGCGCGGCGATGACATGGGCCGGAAGGAACCGCTGATGCACGTAGCACCAGCCCTTCCAGAGGATGATCTCCGCCGTGTCAAGATCTTCCCGGGCATTCCCGCCAAGATCCTGGCGCGGATCCCAAAGCGGCATCCGCTCGAACGGGATCCCCATCCGTACGCCGGTGTTGCGGCCCAAATGCTGGTCGGGGAAAAAGAACGCCTTCGGCCGCAGGGCGCGGGCCCATTCCAGGATTCCGCGCGCATTGGATGACGTGCACACCGATCCGCCGTGATCCCCGCAGAAGGCCTTCAAGGCGGCTTCGGAATTGACATAAGTGACCGGAACGACTTCGCGTTCCACATTCATGATCCCGCCGAGCTGGCGCCAGGCGTCCTCGACCGTTAGGAGATCCGCTTGTTCCGCCAGCGGGCACAGGGCTTCGGGTTCGGGGAACAGCACAACCTGGCCCGGCCGGGCGAGGATGGCGGCCGTCTCCGCCATGAAGTGAACGCCGCAAAAGATGATGAATTTGGCATCGCGGCTGCCGGCCGCGTCACGGGCCAGCTTCAGGGAATCGCCGCGGAAGTCCGCGAACCGGATCACCTCGTCCTTTTGATAATGGTGTCCGAGAATGACCAGTTGTTTACCCAACTGTTCCTTGGCGGCCTGGATCCGCAGTTCCGGAGGGTCTTGTACCGGCATGGAGGAAGCTTCGGGCAAGGGCACTTAACTGGTGATTTCCAGGCTGATGTCCAGCCCCGGCGCCGAATGGGTCAGCGCGCCGACGGAAATAAAGTTAACGCCCGTTTCGGCGATCTGCCGGACATTTTCAAGCGTCACGCCGCCGGAGACTTCCAACGGCACCCGGTTGTTCGCGATCAGAACCCCCTGATGAATGGTCGCCAGATCCATGTTGTCCAGCAGGATCCGGTCGACCGGGAGGGATAAAGCCTCCTTGAGATGCTCCAGAGAATCCACTTCGACTTCAAGCGGAAGATCCGGGTAGCTTTCGCGCGCGCGCCGGACCGCCAGGGAAAGCGATTTCACCGCCTGGATGTGGTTGTCTTTCACCATCATCATGTCATACAGGCCGCGCCGGTGATTCTGAGCGCCGCCTGTCCGGACGGCGTATTTTTCCAGCGCCCGGTAACCGGGAGTGGTTTTGCGGGAATCCAGAATGACGGCTTTTGTCCCCTGCACCGCCCGGACAAACTCCGACGCCAGGGTGGCAATGCCGGAAAGGTGCTGAAGAAAATTCAGGACGATCCGCTCCAGCGACAGCAGGGATACCAGTTTGCCTTCCAGGTTGACCAGGACATCCAGCGGCTTGACGTGCGCCCCGTCGGTCAGCGCGGGCGTGAATACAACGTACCGATCCGCCTTTGCGAATACCGCTTTCGCCACGGGCAGCCCGGCCACCACGCCCGGCTCCTTGGCGATGATCGTGGCGCGGGCCATGGCGTGCGGAGGGAAGACGGCCAGGCTGGTGACATCTCCCGAACCGATATCTTCGGCGATCGCGGCGGTGATGAGGATATCCGCCGATTGAAGCACATCCGCAAGCGAAGGGGTGAAATTCATGGGCAACCTCCTGGTGCTGGAGTGGGCCAAATTATAATCTCGGACCGGAGAATCCGTCTTCTTTTCCGAAAAACACCGGCCGTCCCGCCATCCCTTCCGCCGGGAAGAAATTCCACCCCCAGTCGGACCGCCGATCCGGTTTTCGTCCCAATTCGGCCGTTGACGCAGGCGCATCGTCATGGTATAAATCACGCCCGCGCCCGGGGGCGTGGTGTAGCTGGCCTAACACGCGGCCCTGTCAAGGCCGAGACCGCGGGTCCGAATCCCGTCGCTCCCGCCAAAAACCGGTCGAAATCCTTCGACCGGTTTTGGTTTAATCATCCGGTGACGGTGCGGCCGGACCATCGGATGCGCCGTTCGAAGATTCCCCAATTCATCAAATCCCCGTATAATCTTTGCTGGCGTTCGATTCCCAAGCGGTTCCTGGAGGTCCCATGCGAATCCCATTTCAATTGCCGGCCATACTCCTGTTCGCAGCGGTTGCGTCCTGTAATTTTCCCACGCCGGTAATTCCCGCCTTGTCCTCACCGGAGCCCTCGCAAACCGCAACCGGGAAATCCGGTCCGGCGGTGATTCCAAGCGATACGGAGTCGATCGAGGCTCCCCAATCCACATCCACGGCGACCTCCGCCCCGACCCCGACCGCCACGCCCAAATCCGGCCCGATCCCGCATCTGGCGGACGGGACGGCGCTGGCAATAGCATACATCGATATGATCGACGCGGATAAAGGATGGTCGGTCGGAGGATCCGCCGATACGCCACTGCGGGAGCATGTATTCCGGACGACGGACGGTGGATCCGCCTGGATCGATGTCACCCCTCCGGAGATCACGGCTGCCCAACCGGACGTCTCACGGATCGCGGTCGGCGCCTTCTGGGACGCCGATACCGCCCTGATAACCTACTATTCCACCAATCTCCTGCCGCCGATGTCCGCGCCAGTGGTATGGAAAACCATCGACGGCGGAGCGACCTGGACTCCGAGCGCCCCGCTCGACCTCTCCGGATGGACCGGGGAGTACCGCGTATCGGACGTTTTCTTCATCAACATCAACACCGCCTGGGTGCTGGTCCACAAGGGCGACGATCCCGCGTCGGACCGGATCGCGCTTTTCCAGACGGTCAACGGCGGCAACACCTGGCAGCGGGTGGTGGACCCGGCGGTGGATTCACCCATTCAGGAATGCGAGAAGACCGGGATCCTGTTCACGGGTCCGTGGAACGGCTGGTTGACGGGTGATTGCCGCGGCAACCGGGCGGGCGTCTTCCTGTTCCAGACGTTCGACGGCGGCAAGAGCTGGATCGAGGCCAAACTTCCAAGCCCCGCAACGCCGCCCGGCTTGTTCACCTCGACGGATTTCTCGTGCCGGATCCGGCCGCCGGTTTTCTTCGCGCAGAAAACCAATCTGGTCCTTTGCGTGGAATGCACCTCCAAGACCACGCCGACCGCCGCCGCCTACATGTTTGCGTCGAACCTGGACGGATCCAACTGGCATATCATGACTTATCCAGGCGGCCAGATGGCGGTCCGCAGTTCCGGCGACGGGCGGGTCTTCCGCGGGGATGTTGTCAGCGGGCTGGCAGTGGATAAGGACATCTACGTTTATAACGGCGTAACCGAAACCTGGGAGAAGATCGGCTCCATCGATTGGACGGGCCAGTTTGATTTCATCGATTGGAACAAGGGTTGGGCCGCCGCGCGCAAGGGCGAGACTCCGCTGTTGATGTACACCACCGACGGCGGACGGTCCTGGAAATCGCTGACGCCGCAAGCCGCGGCGGGGGGCGATTGAAAAAAACTAGTGATCGTCATCCCGGCGCCTGCCCTCGCGGAGTATCCCGGCTCGCTATTGTTTCATGAGCCGGGATGATTACGAAGCGAGGGTGGTCTCAGCCGGGATCCATGAGTAACTCAACCATGACCGTATCGATTCGGAATCCAAACGCCTGGATGCCGGCTAAAAACACGCCGGCATGACGAACACCGGATAAATGCCCGCCCCTGCTTCGCAACGCGCAGGTTCCAATATCAACCCCAACCTGCGCACTCTGCTGGGGCAGGCGCGGGCATGACGAGCCCACCAGCAGCAACTCCACATGCCGGCGCGGGTTAATTCTTGTGCAGCACCCGAGCGTTTTAATGCCTGTTTTTGATATTTAGCCGAAAATCATAGACGGAAGCCGGCCATTTATGAAAGTATCGAGTTAGTGGAGAATCCGACTGCCCGCAAGGAAACCGCTTTACCGCACAACGCAAGGCTGTGTTATGATGCCGCCCAATCTTCGTCTCCTGGAGCAACCTTCTCCCATGGTCCGATATAAAATCATCGTCAACCCAACCTCCGGCCGCGGGGAAGGAGGCGCCGATATCCCGCGGGCAAAGGAACTCCTCAGCGAACTCGGCGTCACCTTCGACCTGGTTCGGACAGAACAGCCGCTGCACGCGATGGAACTGGCCCGCCAGGCGGCGCGGGAAGATTACGATGTGGTTGTCTCGATGGGCGGAGACGGAACCGCCAACGAGGTGTTGAACGGATTGATGCAGGCCAAGCTGGCCGGGGAAGGCGAGGCCGCGATGGGGGTCATCACCGTCGGCCGGGGAAACGATTTCGGCCACGGGATCAACGTCCCGCACGGGTTGGAACCGTCGTGCCGCGTACTGGCCGCGGGCAAGCGCCAGCGGATGGACGTCGGGAAAGTCACCGGCGGATTGTTTCCGCAGGGCAGGTTTTTCGGGAACGGAATTGGGATCGGATTCGACACGATTGTCGGATTCGAAGCCGCCAAACTCACCTGGCTGACGGGTTTTCCCTCCTACCTGGTCGCCGCGCTGAAGACAATTTTCCTCTACTTCAACGCTCCCCTCCTGCGGATCGAGCACGACGGCGGAACGATCGAGCAACCTTCGTTGATGGTTTCGGTGATGAACGGGCGGCGTTTGGGAGGCTCGTTCCATATCGCACCGCAATCCAAAAACGACGATGGCAAATTCACCGTCTGCCTGGTCGGGCAGCTCAGCCGGCTGGGAATCCTGCTGCTCATCCCGCGCTTCATCCAGGGCACGCAGGCTGGTCATCCGGCAGTCCAGTTTCTCGAAACCGCCAAAATAAACGTCCATGCGCTGACCGGAACGCTTCCGGCACACGCCGACGGCGAAACCATTTCGACCGATGCTTCAACCATGATGGCGGAAATACTCCCGCGGGCGATCGACGTGATCGTCGGCGGTTAAGGATACCCGCATGAATCTGGCGCAAACGGTGGTTTTTCCTCCACTGCGAATCCTCGGGCGGACTCTGTGCCGCGTGCACGACGAGGAACTGTTCCGGATTCCGCACAAAGGGCCGCTCCTGATCGTCGCCAACCACGTCAATTTCCTGGATGTGCCGATTTTCTACACCCACCTGATCCCCCGCAGAGTCACCGGTTTTGCGAAGATTGAAACCTGGAAAAATCCGGCGCTGGGAATCCTTTTCAGCCTGGGCGGCGCCATCCCCATCCGGCGCGGGGAAGTGGACCGGTCGGCGATCGGCCGCGCGCGGAAAGTCCTGCAATCGGGAAAGATCCTGGCCATCGCCCCGGAAGGCACCCGCAGCGGCGACGGCCGCCTGCAGAAGGCGCGCACCGGCGTTTCCGTCCTGGCCCTCGACAGCGGCGCGCCGGTCATCCCGGTTGCGTACTTCGGCGGCGAAAAATTCCGCTCCAACATTTCCCACCTGATCCGGACCGATTTCACCTTCCGGGTCGGCGCGCCCTTCCACGTCCGGATGGCAGCCGGAAAGCTGACGCGCGAAGTGCGCGAACAGATCACGACGGAAATCATGTACCGGCTCGCCGCGCTCCTGCCCGCCCAATACCGCGGCTATTATTCGGATCTCTCCAAGGCCACCAGCCGCTATCTCGTCGATTAAGCCCGATTATCCTCCCCGATTCGGAAAAGGCTGGTGGTCCTTCCCAATTCGTTCCGGCATTCGTACGGAGGACAGGCCTTTTTTCACCTTTGCGGCGATCCGTAATTGAGAAAAACAAGGTTGGCCACAAAGAACACAGAGGGCACAAAGAAGGAATACTTTGTGTCCTCTGTGTTCTTTGTGGAGATCTTTCTTCCGGCGAATCAGGCGCCGGAGGATCATTCCCCCAACGATATCATTCCCAACTCACAGAAAAAGAAGAAGAACCATACATAAAAAAAGAGAGCGGCGGAAATATCCGCCGCTCTCTTTTTTTATGTATTCAGATTTCTACTGATGACACGCGGACAGCTCCAGGTCGGAGTAGAC
>CAZYSF010000480.1:0-2894 GCA_964649635.1 uncultured Anaerolineales bacterium
TGTAACCGCGCGGCTCAAGGTAGCGCCGGTAAAGCTGCACGACTCCGGCTTCGTTTTCGACGACCATGACATTCTTGCGGCCGGCGCCCTGCGCCGATTCCGCCGTTGGCGCGGCCTTCGGTTGCAGCGCGGGCAGGGTGAAGAAGAAGGTCGAACCCTTGCCCAGGATGCTGTCCACCCAGATCCGCCCGCCGTGCATTTCGATCAGGCGCTTGCAGATCGAGAGCCCCAGCCCCGTGCCGCCGGTCCGGCGGGTGGGGGAGGCGTCGACTTGTGAGAACTCGGTAAACAGTTTCGGGAAGTGCTCCGCCGGGATGCCTGAACCGGTATCCGACACGCTGACGACGATCTCCGGATAGTCATCGGGGCTGGTTTGTAGTTTCGCTTCGATAACGATGCTGCCGGATTCGGTGAATTTTGAGGCGTTCGAGAGCAGGTTCAGGAGCACCTGGCGGGTGCGGATCGGGTCCGCGCGGGCCAGCGGCAGATCGTCGGGGATGAACTGCGACAGTCGGATGGGTTTGTCTTTGATCAGGCCGAGCGCGGACGACGCGACGCTTTGGATCAGATTGCGCATGTCCACTTCTTCGAACGCCAATTCCATCTTGCCGGCGTCAATACGGGATATATCCAGAATGTCGTTGATCAGGCCCAGGAGGTGCTGGCCTGCGTTGTGGATCGCGGTCAGGTCCTGATTCTGCAGATCGGTGATCGGGCCGTCGATCCCCTTAAGGATGACGCGCGAAAAACCGATGATCGAGTTGAGCGGAGTCCGCAACTCGTGGCTCATGTTTGCCAGGAACTGGGTTTTCAGGCGGTCCGCTTCGCGCATTTCCTTGAGGGCTTCGCGCTCCACTTCGTAGGACCGGGCGTTATCGAGCGCGACAGCCACCTGGTCCGCCAGGGATTGCAGCACGGCGATGTCCGCCGGGAGGAAGGCGTTGGCCTTCGCAACATGAATGTCCATCGCGCCCAGCATCCGGTCGCCGATTTTCAACGGCAGCGCGAGCTGGGTCTTGGTATCCGGCAGGGCGGGATTCGCGCGGTAATACGGATCCTTGGAGGAATCCAGCGCTGCGTACGGCTTTCCGGTTTCGGTCACCTGGCCGATGATCGTCTTCGATCCGACGCCGATGCTGTGCTTGGCTTCCTTCATTTGCACGCCGGGCTGGCCGGTGGCTTCGCGCACGACGGCATACTTGCCCTGCTCGTCGAGCAGGTAGATGGCGGTGTGGTAGAACCCGAACCGTTCGCGCAGGAGGTTCACCGCGCGGGAAAGCAGGGTTCCGGTTTCCAGGGTGGAGGTGGCCAGGCGGCTGACTTCAGCCGCGATCTCCAGCTGCTGGGCGCGGCGCTGGGCCTGGTTGAGCAGGCGGTAGTTGTCGAGCGCGACCGAGAGCTGGGCGCCGACCGTTTCGAGGAACCGCACCTCGATATGCGAGAAGGGGTTGGCCACCCGGCGCACGGCCTGGAGAATACCGATGTTCTCGCCGCGGACGCGCAACGGCACGGCGACCATCGATGCGATCGCGAGATCGGCCAGGATCGGGCGGACCATGCCCGAGAGCCGGTCGTCGTCCTCGGCATGATTGCTCACCACCGTCTGCCCGCTCTGCAGCAGGTCGAAGAACGGGTACAGCACGCCGGGGAACCGCGTCCCGTCTTCCACCGAAGGCTGATCCGCGTCGGCCATGTGGGCCACCTGCTCCACATATGTTTGCCCGGTTTCTTCGCCGAAAATCTGGATCGAGATGCTGTTCAATGTTACGGCGGTCCGGCACGAGTCGAGTGCTTCCTGCATCAGCTGTTCCTCGCCGCTGGCCTTCTGCAGGCGCTGCGAGGTTTGGAACAGGTTGACCGCTTCATGCAGGGCCTGTTCCGTCTGGTTGTGCAGGCGGGCGTTCTGAATGGCCGTCGACGCCTGGGTTACGATCGTTTCCGAGAGACGCAATTCATCCGCGGCAAAACTGCGTCCCTCTTCGAGAATGTGCATGCCGACCAGGCCGATCGTATTGCCTTCGGCGACCAGCGGCAGGAGCACCAGGGTCCGGGTGCGGTGCTCGTGTTTTTCACCCGGGAGAAGCGGGCGCAGCGGGTTCTCGCTGACGCCGGTAAAAATCGTCGGCCCGCGCTCCACGATTGCTTTCTGCAGGATGGGCGAATCCTTCACCGAAACGAAAATCGTCGGGCTGGATCGGTCCATGCGCCCGGGCTGGTCGCTCACCAGGGTCAGGGTGGATTTATCCTCAGAGAGCAGGGAAATGCTGGCATGCCCGAGGGAAAGCGCGCGGGCAAGCTCCGAGGCGATCGTGTCCAGGCTGGTGAGCAGGTCCAGGGAGCCTGCGACGGAAGACACGACCCGGTTGACCAGCGCGAGTTCCTGGGTGCGGGCGGCGGCCTGGTGGAACAGCCGCGCGTTCTCCAGGGCGAGCGCCAGCTGGTCGGTGATTTCCTCCGCCAGCATCCGGTCCTCATCGGTCCAGAACCGCTTGCCTTCTTCGTCGCGGAACTCGAGCACGCCCAGAATCTGATCTTGAAGGCGGATCGGAATCGCCATGACTGAAAAGACTTCGCCGTGCCCGTCGCCGCCCGGCTGGGAGATGACGAGCTCGCCGCTGGTCAAAGCCTTTTGGGTTTCCGGCGTGTTGTACGCTTCCAGCCGCTGCAAGCCGCCCATGTCGTCGTGATAGAGAACCGGTTGGACGGAGAATGGATCCGAAGTCTGGGATTTGGCGGCCAGGCTGCGCAGGGATAACGGCCCGGTTCCCCTGATGGGTGGCAGCGGCCCGGATTTCTTCAGCGGCTGCGCGATGGGCGGAGGCGCAGGCATCTCCATAGCCGGCACCGATGCTGCGGCCTCGGGTTTGATCTCCGGAGCGGGCGGCGGGGGGATC
>CAZYSF010000481.1:0-8242 GCA_964649635.1 uncultured Anaerolineales bacterium
ATTGCTGGCGCCGGTTCCGCGTCCCGGAAAAATCATCTGCCTGGGGCACAATTACACGGACCATATCGGCAAGAACCGCACCAGCCCGCCCGAGTTTCCGACTTTCTTCTGCAAGACGGCCAATACCATCATCGGGCCGGGGCAGCCGATCATCATCCCGTCCGTCACCCAGCAGGTGGATTTCGAAGCCGAACTGGCTGTTGTGATGGGGAAGCGGGCGCGACGGGTGCCGGAGCAACGCGCCCTGGACTGCGTGGCAGGATATACGATCTTCAACGATGTCAGCGCCCGCGATTACCAGAAGCGCACCACCCAGTGGATGATCGGGAAATCCTTCGACACCTTCGGCCCGATGGGGCCGGTCCTGATCACGGCCGACGAAATCCCCGAACCGCATGCGCTGGATCTGGTGTTAACCCTGAACGGGGTAGTGCGGCAGAAGACCAACACCGGCCGGATGATCTTCACCATTCCATTTCTGATCGCATACCTGAGCGCGGTCATGACGCTCGAGCCGGGAGATGTGATCGCGACCGGGACTCCGGCTCGCATGCCGCCGGCGCCGGGAGCGCCCGAATTCATGCGGCCGGGGGACATCGTCAGGATAACCATCGAAAAGATCGGCGAGCTGGCCAATCCGGTGACTGCCGAAAAGGAAAACCCCCGCTGATGGGAGAGGAAAGGTCGTAACCATGGCGCGATTTCAACGGTTGGAAGTGACGAACACCCTGCTCGAGACGGGGCTGCTGCCGCTTTTCTACAACGGCGATCTGAATACCGCCGTCGAGCTGGCGGCGGCCTGCGTGCGGGGCGGCGCGCGGGCGGTGGAATTCACCAACCGCGGCGAAGCGGCGTACCCGGTCTTCACCGACCTGGTGCGGCATTTTGCAAAGGCGGATCCGGCGGTAATCCTGGGAGTCGGTTCGGTGATGGATGCGCCAACCGCGGCGCTGTACCTCGCCGCCGGCGCGAATTTCATCGTCGGTCCGAGCCTTAACCCCGAGATCTCCCGGCTGTGCAACCGGCGCAAGGTGCTGTACCTGCCCGGATGCGCGACCGAAACCGAGATTGCGACGGCCGAGGAACTCGGCGCGGAGATCTGCAAGATCTTTCCGGCGGATGCGGCCGGCGGGCCGAAATTCATCAGCGCGGTCATGGCGCCGTGCCCGTGGCACCGGCTGCTGCCGACGGGCGGAGTCGACGCGACCGACGAAAGTGTGAGCGAATGGATCAAAGCGGGCGCGGCGGTGCTCGGGATGGGGAGCAAACTCGTCACCAAGGGGCTGGTGACGGCGAAGGATTTCGACGGCCTGGCCGCCAAGACCGCCGAATGCATTGGCTGGGTCAAGAAAGCGCGCGGATCGAAATAACGAAGGCTGCCTCCGCGGGCGAAGAGCATCGATGGGCCTGCCCTCGCGGAGAATCATCGCTTGGTTTTGAACCTTAAGCGGTAATGATTGCGCAGCGTGGGTTTTCAATGTAAAGAGTTCGCGAATGTGGAAGCGAAGTGTCTGAAAAAGCAGATGCTTCGCTACGGTCAGCATGACACCTGTGATCCATTAATCTGAAAGGCGGAAACCATGTCGTACTTTGAAACCGTACCCGCGAAAGAAGGATTGAACAAGATTGCGGGAAATCCATTCAAGCTGCTTGATTTCCAATTGCTCGTCCTGACCGATGGCGCCAGCTATTCGGCCGCAAGCGGAAACCGCGAAGTCCTGCTGGTGATCCTCGGCGGCAGGGCGAACGTCAAAGCGGGCGCGAAGACGTTTTCCGGAATCGGCGGAAGGCCGAATCCATTCTCCGGCAAACCGCATTCGGTGTACATCCCGTGCGGGACCGAGTACGCCGTCACCGCCCAGGGGCGGCTGGAAGCGGCGTTGGTCAGCGCGCCTTCGGAATTGAAAACCGACCCGTACGTCATCGACCCGGAAAAGATCACGACCGGCGTCTGGGGCGCGGCCAACTTCAGCCGCAATTTCCATCAGATCCTTACCACAGCCGGCCAGCCGGATCTTCCGGCCCAGCGGCTGATCGTCGGCGAAACGTACACGCCCTCGGGGAACTGGAGCACCTTCCCGCCGCACAAGCATGAGAAGGAAGATCTGCCGCGCGAGGCGTTCCACGAGGAGCTATACTTCTTTAAAGTATCGCCGCCCGACGGATTTGGCCTGACGCGCTACTACAACGGCGAAGTGGATACCGGCTTCGTGGTGCGCGACAACACCATCCTGATGGCGCCGAACGGCTTCCACACCGTCGTCAGCGCGCCGGGATACACGACGTATTACCTTTGGGCTCTGGCGGGCAATCACCGCACGCAGGCCACCGCCGACGATCCGGCGCTGGCGTGGGTCGGCAGGACCGTGCCGATGTTAAAATCGCTCGGACACTGATACGGGGAGTCATTGCGAGGAGCGAAGCGACGAAGCAATCTCCTTGATTGCTTCGTCGCCCCGGCAAAGCCGGGGCTCCTCGCAATGACTCATGGAATTGGAGATTAGTATGATCCTCGATTCGTTTCGTTTGGATGGAAAAGTCGCACTGGTTACGGGAGCGCGGCAGGGGCTGGGGCAGGCGCTGGCGCGGGCGCTCGCGGAAGCCGGGGCCGACATCGCCGCGCTCGACCGCAACGAAGTGACCGATACCTGCGCCGCGGTCGCCGCGCTCAAGCGCCGCCCGCTTCCCATCAAATGCGATTTGCGGGATGCGAAACCGGCCGATCTGGCGCAGATCGTGGACGGCGTGGTTTCCGAACTCGGCCGGTTGGATATCCTGGTCAATAATGCGGGGATCATACGCCGTTCGCCGGCGGCCGATTACAGCGAGACCGACTGGGATGACGTCCTCGCGATCAACCTCAAAGCGGTGTTCTTCCTCTCCCAGGCGGCGGGACGCGTGATGCTCGCGCAGGGCGCCGGAAAGATCATCAACATCGCCTCGATGCTTTCGTTTCAGGGCGGGATCCTGAGCCCCTCCTATACCGCCGCGAAGAGCGGCGTGGCCGGGGTCACGCGCGCGCTGGCGAACGAATGGGCGGCGCGCGGGGTCAACGTCAACGCGATCGCGCCCGGCTACATGGAGACCGAAAACACCGCCCCCCTGCGCGCGGATGCCAAGCGTTCGGCCTCAATCCTGGAGCGGATTCCGGCCGGGCGCTGGGGAACCCCCGCCGATCTTGCGGGCACAATGGTCTTTCTCGCATCGTCCGCTTCCAATTACCTGCACGGGGCGATCCTGCCGGTCGACGGCGGGTGGCTGACCCGATAGGATGAGCATGCAGAAGTTTTTTTTACCGCCCGACCGCTGTTTCGGACCGGATCCCGCGCAAAAGGAAATCGCGCGGCAGCTTTACGGCCTGACTGCCGAACTGCCGCTCCTCTGCCCGCACGGGCACGTGGACGCGCGGATGTTCGCCGATCCGGATTATTCCTTCGGATCGCCCGCCGATCTGTTGATCATTCCCGACCATTACCTGACGCGCATGCTGTATTCTCAGGGCATCCCGCTCGAACGGCTGGGGGTGCCGCGCATCGACGGCGGTCCGGTGGAGGCCGATCACCGCAGGATCTGGCAGCTGTTCGCCGAGAATTATTTCCTGTTCCGGGGCACCCCCAGCGGTTTGTGGCTGGCCCACGAACTGAGCGAGGTTTTCGGCGTTGAAGAAAAACTGGATGGAGGCTCGGCCGGACGGGTCTACGACCACATTGCGGCGCAGCTGGCCAAGCCCGCCTTCCGGCCGCGGGCGATGTTCGACCGGTTCCGGATCGAAGTGCTGTGCACGACCGACGACGCCGCCGATCCGTTGGAGATGCATAAGGCGATCCGCGATTCCGGATGGAAGGGGAGGGTGATCCCCTGCTTCCGGCCGGATGCGGCCGTCAACATCGATGCTCCCGGGTGGCGCGGCGCGCTGGATGCGCTCGGCAAAGCGGCCGGATTGGACATCCGTTCCTTCCGGAATTTCATCCAGGCGCTTGAGAACCGGCGGGCCTATTTTAAAACCATGGGGGCGAAGGCGACCGATCACGCCGTGATCGAAGCCTTCACCGCGGAACTGACGGCCGCGGAAGCCGAAACGCTCTTTCAACGGGCGCTGCAGGGGAAGCCGGAACCGGATGATGCCCGCCGGTTCAGCGCCCATATGCTGATGGAATTCGCGCGGATGAGCGTGGAGGACGGGCTGGTGATGCAGCTGCACGCGGGCGCCCTCCGCGACCACAACGATGCGGTGTACACGCGCTTTGGGACCGATAAGGGATGCGACATCCCGGTGGCCGGTGAATTTACCCGAGGCCTGCGCCCGCTTTTGAACAAATTCGGAAACGATCCACGCCTGACCCTGGTCCTGTTCACGCTGGATGAAGCAACCTACTCGCGCGAATTGGCGCCGCTGGCAGGGCACTATCCCGCGCTGCGGATCGGGCCGGCGTGGTGGTTCCACGACAGTCTGAACGGGATGACCCGCTACCGCGAACAGATCGTCGAAACCGCGGGTTTGCACAACACAGCCGGATTCAATGACGACACCCGGGCTTTCCCCTCCATTTCCGCCCGCCACGACCTTTCACGCCGGGTGGATGCCAATTGGATTGCCGGGCTTGTCGTCCGCGGCCTTGTGCCGCTGGAAGATGCGGAAGAAATGATCCGGGATACGGCTTACCGGCTGGCCAAGAAGACGTACCGTTTGGATTAAAAACGCATGCCATTTCCGACGGTGATTTTCAATCGCGGCATCATTCCAGGGAGCAGCAGCTTATGACTACGGCGCTCCAGGCTCTCGAATTGAAAATGGATCCGCGTTCCATAGTCAGTATTGGGGATATGGAATGCGGACTATGCGAAATAGACGGCAAGAAGCAGCTTGCGGTGCTTGCCGATTCCGGGTCGATGTTTCCGCGGGCATTCGATGGAGTGTCCTCAGAAGTCCGGGGAAAAACCTTGCTCCTTGGCCCTCTCAGCCCGCAGAATTCCATCGCATTACGCGTCCAGCTTCCATGGCTGCAGCCGCGCCGGTGGGGGATGCGCACATCCGCCGGCCTTGGAGACCGGCTCGGGTTGGCTACGCCCGGGCACGTGCGGGCGATGCGGGCCGCAGGCGGATCGATCGGGCCGATTTTCGCGCAACAATCGATGCGGGAGATGCAGCGTACAGGGCGCACGCCCCAGCAGGTTATGGACGACGCCACCTGGGGCATATTTCAGGAGGGATGGCGTGAAGGAGTTGGGGCCGATGCGGACCACCTAAAAACGCCGGCCGACATCGATGCCTGCATGGGCGCGGGTTTTACCTTCTTCACGATCGATCCCGGTGAATACGTCGACGGCTCCGCGGAGACGGCGGACCTTTCGGGTTTACGCGAGACGGCCGGCAAGCTCCCGCCGGACGCCCAGCCGCGCGCCACCGGGCTGCTCGGGCGTTCGATCGACGTCGAGGGGCGGACACTTCACTTCGACGAGCCGGCGCTCCTCAAAGCCGTCGCCAAGTACGGGCGGGCGGTGGGGCATGTCGCGATGATGAGCCGCTACCTGGCGCGGTCCGCAGGCGGCCGCCCGTGTGAGCTGGAAGTCTCGGTCGATGAAACCGAACAGCCGACTTCGGCGGTGGAGCATGTTTACATCGCCAACGAGCTCCGGCGAATGGGCGTGGAATGGGTGAGCCTCGCGCCGCGCTTCATCGGCCGGTTCGAAAAGGGCGTGGATTACATCGGGGACGTCGCGGCCTTCGAGGCGGACCTGGCGGTGCACGCCGCCATCGCCCGGCAATTCGGGCCTTATAAACTCAGCCTGCACTCCGGCTCGGACAAGTTCAGCATCTATCCGGCGGCGATGCGCCAGACGCGGGGATTGGTACACTTAAAAACGGCCGGGACAAGCTACCTCGAGGCGCTGCGGACGATTGCAGCAATTCAACCGGATTTCTTCCGGGAGATTTACGTGTTCGCCCGCGAGCGGTACGAGACCGACCGGGCGAGTTATCACGTCTCGGCGCAGCTCGAGCGTGCGCCCCTTCCCGCGGCCGTGACCGATCCGCCCGGCCTCCTGAACCAGTTCGACGCGCGCGAGATCCTGCACGTGACCTTCGGCTCGGTGCTGACGGCGCAGGCGCCGGGCGGCGGCCTGAAATTCCACGGCCGGCTGCGGGAACTGCTGCAGGCGCATGCGGACCAGTACGCGGGCAACCTGGAGGCGCATTTCCTCCGCCATCTGAAACCCTTTACCTCGAATGGAGTCCGGTAAGCCTATGCCCAATCCGTCGTCTTCCTCATCCAAGGAATTATCCGGCACCGTCGCGGTGGTCACCGGAGGCGGCGGCGTGCTGTGCAGCGCGATGTCGCGTGCGCTCGCGGAGGCCGGCGCGAAGGTGGCCGTGCTGGATATCAAGCCGGATGGGGCGGAGAAAGTCGCGGAGGCGATCCGCGCCGAAGGCGGCGAGGCGCTCGGCGCGGGCTGCGACGTGCTCGACCGGGCCAGCTTGGAAGCGGCCGCGGAGAAGATATTGAAGGCGTTCGGGCGGGTGGATATCCTCGTCAACGGCGCCGGGGGCAACAAGCCCCAGGCGACAACCGGCGCGGACACGGCGTTCTTCGATCTGCCGGCGGATGCGCTGCGCTGGGTGTTCGATTTGAACCTGATGGGCGTCGTGCTCCCCAGCCAGGTCTTCGGGAGGCTGATGGCCGGGCAGAAGCGCGGCGTCATCCTGAATATCGCCTCGATGAACGCCATCCGGCCGCTGACACGCATTCCGGCCTATTCGGCGGCCAAAGCGGGCGTGGCCAATTTCACCCAATGGCTGGCGGTCCATATGGCGCAGGAGTATTCGCCGGAGATCCGGGTTAATGCGATTGCTCCGGGATTTTTCCTGACGGACCAGAACCGGTTCCTGCTGACGGATAAATCCTCCGGAGAACTAACGCCGCGTGGCCGGACGATTCTCGAGCATACGCCGATGAAACGATTCGGCGCTCCCGAAGACCTTATGGGCGCCATGCTGTGGCTGCTTTCGCCGGCCTCCGCATTCGTCACCGGGATCATCGTCCCGGTGGACGGCGGGTACTCGGCGTTCGGGGGCGTCTAGCGGCGCAAGGAAAGTAAAAACGGGACCGGGAAAATGCAAAAGGTTCCCGGGTATGATATTTTCGAGGGTCAGCGAACACCCATGATCAAAGCCCAATCCGTCGCCGTTTCCGGGCAGAAACTTTCGGAAGATGCGGTCCGGCAGATTTTGCACCGGGGTTTGGAGGGGGAATTCCGCGGGCGCAAGGTTCTGGCGCTCATCCCCGACCATACCCGGTCCCTGCCGCTCCCGTTTCTGTTCCGCACCCTGGTCGAGACGTTGCGCGACGCGAAGCAACTGGATTTTCTGGTGGCGCTGGGAACGCATCCGCCGCTCCCGGAGGACCGGCTGTGCGGCTTGGTCGGCATCCGCCCGGAGGAACAGCGGACGATGTACCGGCACATCGGATTGTTCAACCACGTCTGGGACGATCCCTCCGCGCTCGCCTCGCTGGGATGGATCTCGATGGGGCTTATCCGGCAGTTCGCCGGCGCGCGATGGCACCCGTCGCTGGGCGGAGACACGGAAGTGCGGGTCAACCGGCTGCTGCTCGAATACGACCACATCCTGATCGTCGCTCCGACCTTCCCGCACGAAGTGGCCGGCTTTTCCGGCGGCGGGAAATACATCATCCCCGGCGTGTCGGGCCCGCAAATGATCAACACCACGCACTGGCTGGGAGCGCTGGCCGGCGTGGTGGAGACGATCGGCGTAAAGGAAACGCCGGTGCGGGCGATGGTGAACGCGGCGGCCTCCAAGCTCCCGACGCCGGCGACGCTGATAGGGATGGTGGTGGAAGACCACGACCTGGCCGGGTTGTTCATCGGAGATCTGCTCTCCGCGTGGGGCGCCGCCGCCGATCTTTCTTCGCAGCGGCATATCCGTTGGTGCGCGAAGCCCTTCCGGAAGATCCTCTCCTGCCCGATGCCGATGTATGACGAGCTGTGGACGGCGGCCAAGGCGGTTTACAAACTGGAACCGGTCGTGGCCGAGGGCGGGGAAATCATCGTGTACGCGCCGCACCTCGACACCATCAGCCGGACCCACGGGAAATACATTTACGAGGTCGGATACCACGTCCTGGCGTATTTTCTCGAGGACTGGGAACGGTTCAAGGATTTTCCGCTGGCGGTGCTTGCGCACAGCACGCATGTGCGCGGCTCGGGACGGATGGAAGGCGGGGCG
>CAZYSF010000482.1:0-13774 GCA_964649635.1 uncultured Anaerolineales bacterium
GCTGTGGCCCGGCCGGTCTCCCGCAGGTTATCCGCAAGCCAGTCGAGCGCGGTGGAGACGAGCAATTCCGTCTCGGGCCGCGGGATCAGCACCTCCGGGGTGACTTCGAATGCCATCCCGAAAAATTCCTGGATGCCGGTCAGATACGGAAGCGGTTCACCCCCCCGCGCTCGCCATACCAGCGATGGGTAAGCGGAAGCGAGGCGCGGCGGAAGGACATCTTCCGGATGGGCGATGATCCAACTGCGGGGTCGTTCCAGGAGGTTCCCTAACAGCACCTGGGCGAGGAGCGGGCCGGATTCGGTTTGCTGCAATTCGTGCAGCGCCCATTTCAGCGCCGCGCCGATGGTGGGGAGGGGCTGGGGAGGGGTCACGCTTCGCCGGCGGCCTGCAGCCGCTCGGATTCATCCTGCTGCGAGAGTTCGTCGATGAAGGGATCGATGTCGCCGTCGAGCACCGCCGCCATGTTGTGCAGTGAAATCCCCACCCGGTGATCGGTGACGCGCGATTGGGGGAAGTTATACGTGCGGATCTTCTCCGAGCGTTCGCCGCTGCCCACCTGCGAGCGGCGGTCTTGCTCGATCTCCGAGCGGCGCTTTTCCTCCTCGATCTCAAACAGGCGCGCGCGCAGGATCGACATGGCGCGTACGCGGTTCTGCAGCTGGGAGCGTTCGTCCTGGCACTGCACCACCATCCCGGACGGGATGTGCGTCAGGCGGACCGCGGTCGCGTTCTTCTGAACGTTCTGCCCGCCCGCGCCCGAGGAGCGGTAGACTTCCATCTTGATGTCCTTGTCGGGGATGGCAATCTCCACCTCGTCCACTTCGGCGAGGACCGCGACGGTGGCGGTCGAGGTGTGAATCCGGCCGGAGGATTCGGTGACCGGAACGCGCTGGACGCGGTGCACGCCGGATTCAAATTTAAGTCTGGAAAACGCGCCCTTGCCCTTGACTTCGAAAATGATCTCCTTGAAACCGCCGATCCCGGTGTCGGACTGGGAAAGGATCTCGCTCTTCCAGCCGTGCTTTTCGGCGTAGCGGCTGTATATCCGGAAAAGGTTGGCGGCGAACAACCCGGCTTCATCCCCGCCCGTCCCGGCGCGGATTTCCACGATCACGTTGCGATCGTCGCGGGGATCCTTGGGAATCAGCAGGGATTTCAGTTCTTTTTCCAGCGCGGCGATCCGCGGCTCAAGCGCGGCCGCCTCGCTCTCCGCCATGGCGCGCAGCTCCGGATCGCGTTCGGCCAGCATTGATTTCGCCTGGGCGAGGGAATTCTGCACCTGTTTATACTCGCGGTATTTGTGCACAACCGATTCGATCTCGGACCGCTCGCGCGACAGTTCCGCCACACGGGCATAATCCCCCGCGTGCTCGGCCATCAGGCGGTGCAATTCCTCGTAGCGGGCTTCAATCTCCGCCAGTTTTTCGATCATGGTTCCTCGGTGTTGGCGATGATTCCGCGTCGATCCGCGGATAGAGGAGAATTATATCCTGAACCGCATGGCTTTGATGATTTTATTGTTTCGGGGAAACCTTATCACCGCAAAGCCGCAAAGAACGCCAAGATTTTAAATAAAACTAGGAATTCTTCGCGGTCTTCACGACTTTGCGGTGAAAGGGTTTTATCCAATAAGGTGAATATGTATAATGGGCGGGAGTTTATGGCAAATTCGAAGATGTCCAAATCCACGAGTACGGCATCCAAAACCCCGATCCAGAGGGTATTTGCGCTGCGGGATTTCCGGCTCCTGGTCGGGGGCACGGCCACGTCGATCCTGGGCGACCAGTTCTATCTGATCGCCTCCCCCTGGCTGGTGCTGCAGCTGACCAACGATCCGCTGGTGCTGGGGCTCGTGATCGCGCTGGGCGGGGTTCCCCGCGCGGTTTTCATGCTGATCGGCGGAGCCCTCACCGACAGGTTTTCCCCGCGCGCCATCCTGATCGCCGCGGACCTCCTGCGCCTGGTGTTTACCGGCCTGATGGCGCTGGCCGTCTTCACCGGGACCGTCCAGCTGTGGATGCTGTATGCGATCTCGCTCGGGTTCGGATTGGTGGCGGGGTTCGCCGTACCGGCCGGCAACAGCATTGTGCCGCTCCTGGTGGAGGAGCGGGATCTGCAGGCGGGGAATTCGGTCATCCTCGGATCCAGCCAGCTGGCGGGGTTCATCGGGCCCACCCTGGCCGGCCTCCTGATCGGCGGGCTTTCGAGTTCCACGAACGGTGTGGCTTTCGCCTTCTCCGCCGACTCGCTGAGTTTCGCCGTGTCCGCCGCCGCATTGCTGCTGATGCGCTCGGGAAGGAGCAGCGCGCTGGTTCGTGCCGCCGAACGGCCGGAAGGCATCCTGCGATCCATCCTGGCCGGCATGAAATTTCTGTGGGACGATCAGGCCCTGCGGCTGATGTTTGTGGTTGTCACGGCCGTCAATTTTCTTTTCATCGGCCCCGTGCTGATCGGCGTGCCGGTGCTGGCCAATAATTACCTGCCGGAAGGGGCGGTGGCGTTCGGGCTGCTGGTATCCGGCGTGGCCGGCGGCAACCTGATCGGGTACATTCTGGCCGCGCAGCTGCCCCGCCCGGGAGGCAGGTTCATCCGGATTTTCCTGCTGGCGGCGCTGACCGCGTTCGGCCTGGCGATCGGGGCCATGGGGTTCATCCGGCTGACGGGTGTCCTCTTCTGCATCATCTTCCTGCTCGGATTGGGCAACGGGTACATCACCATCCTCGTCCTGACCTGGATCCAATCCCGCACGCCGCGCGAGATGCTCGGAAGGATGATGAGCATGCTGATGCTCACCATCACCGGGTTGAGTCCCGTCTCGCAGGCCGTTTCCGGCGCGGTGATCAAGTGGAGCCTTTCGGGATTGTTTGTCATCGCGGGCGTGGGATTGGTGCTGGTCCCGCTCTGGACGGCCCGCCAACCCGGGCTGAAAGCCGTCAGCGAGGGATTGGCGATGAACAATAATTTTTTTTACAAGGAATTGGCAAACAGCGACGAGTAAAATGGCCGCGAACGCCATACCGGGCGGAGCGGGAGCCCGGACAAGTGTTCATGATCGATCGGTGTTCGGAATTAAAAAACCTGTTGGGTCTCGACGGCCCAACAGGTTTTTAATTTTGTAAGGGCGACCCAATGGGCCGCCCTTACAAGGGGGAAAAAGGTTACTCTTTGCTCTCCGCCCGCCGCAGGTTTAGAATGGCCACCACGACAAAATAAATGGCCGCGAAGAAGAGCGAGAAGACAAGCGCGAATATAAAGGCGTCCGAGTTGGAGCGCGGGTGCCGGAACCAGTCGAAGATTTCCTTGATCAGCGGGATGGGGTTTAAGAGCACGTCCCAGCTGTTGAAGCGCAGGAAGCGGCCGATGTAGATCCCGAAGCCGCCCGCCACCAGCGCGCTCAGGGCGAAGATCCAGCTGATGACGCTGCCGAGGGACCGCCGCACCAGCGATTGCATCAGGATCAGCGAGACCATCCCCAGATAGCAGCCCGAAAACGCGAAGGCCATATACAGAATCTGGTCGAACCAGTAGGGCATCTCTTCCACCCGCGGGCGCAGGTGCACGATATCGGTGATCAGATAAGGGGCATTCGGAAAAAAGAGCAGCCAGACCACGGCGCAACCGATGGCGATGGCCGCGCCGAAGCACGACCCCTTGCGGTAGACGTTGTAGGCGATGAGCGCGAACACCGCCGGGATCCAGGCCAGGAACAGGTTGAAATTCAACGAGGCATACACGGTCGTATCGGATTTCAGCCAGCGGATGCCCCACAACAGGACGGAGACGCCGCTGCAGATGATCATCGAGAGGACCAGCAGCGCCTGATGGCGCAGGGCGTACCTTCCAGCTTTCGGCTTGGGGGCAGGTTGTACGGTTTCGGTCTGCATTATTATTTTCCCTTTATTCCAAACAAGCGGCGGCCGAACGGCCGCCATGTAAATTATTCTACCAGAACGGCCGCCTTGATCTTGCAGGGTGCGGAAAAAGGCCGTTGAGACTGTCATTGCGAGCGACCCTTCGCTCCTCGCAACGACAGGTCCTGTCTTTTTCCGCATCTTGCTACGATCGTATCAGGTAATCCCCTTCGCCCACCCACTTGTAGGTGGTCAGTTCGCGCAGGCCCATCGGGCCGCGGGCGTGCAGGCGCTGGGTGGAGATGGCCACCTCCGCGCCCAGCCCGAACTGCGCGCCGTCGGTGAAGTGGGTGCTGGCGTTGACGTACACGGCGGCGGAATCCACTTCCGCCGTGAAGCGCGCCGCGAGCTCCCGGTTTTCGGTGAGGATGCCGTCGGAGTGGTTTTGTGAATGGCGGGCGATGTGCTCGATCGCCTCTTCGAGCGTATCCACCACCTTGAGCCCGAGGATCAGCGCCATCCACTCGGTGTCGAAATCCTCCGGCCCGGCCGGTTGGACCGACGCGGGCAGGGGAGTGCCGAGGAAGGGGACCGCGCTTTCGTGGGCGCGGAAGGTGACGCCGTCCTTTTCCAGACGCGCCACCACCTTCGGCAGGAGGTCGGCCGCGATCGCGCGCTCGACCAGGACCGTATCCAGCGCGTTGCATACCGACGGCCGCTTGGTCTTGGCGTTGTGAATCACCTCGACCGAGCGTGCCTGATCGGCGCTCTTTTCGACGTAGAGGTGGCAGATTCCCACACCGCCGGTGATGACCGGGATGCGGCTGTGCTCGCGGCAGAAGCGGTGCAGGCCGCCGCCGCCGCGCGGGATGATCATGTCCACATATTCATCCAGCGCCAGCAGCTCGGTCACCCGCGCGCGGTCCGGATCGTCGACGAAGAGGATTGCGTCCCCGGGCAGACCGGCGGCGCGCAGGGATCCGTGCACGGCGGCCACCAGGGCGCGGTTGGAATGGATCGTCTCGCTGCCGCCGCGCAGGATGGCCGCGTTCCCGGTTTTAACGGCGAGCCCGGCCACGTCGACCGTCACATTCGGGCGGGATTCGTAGATCACGCCCAGCACACCGAGCGGGACGCGCTGCCGCCAGAGGCGCAGGCCGCTTGGGCGGGTGGATTCGTCATAGCGTTCGCCGACCGGATCCGGAAGGCCGATCACCTTGCGCAGATCGGCGGCGATGCCATCCAGCCGGGCGGGAGTGAGCGTGAGCCGGTCGATCAGCCCCGGCGCGAGGCCCGCGGCACCGGCCGCCGATACATCCTTGGCGTTGGCATCCAGGATCGGCTGTCGGTCCGTGCCCATCCGCACGGCAAGGTCCTCAAGCGCCCGGTTCTTTTTATCGGTCGGCGCCTTGGCCATGATCCGCGCGGCGGCGCGCGCGCGTTTTCCGAGGTCGGTCATGTTCACGGGCATAAGGTTCTCCCAATCCGGGGGCGAATTCTATCATTTTTAAAAACTTGAGCGCGAAACCCCGCGGCGGCTCCCACCCATTGATCCTCCGCAATCCGCTGATTTCCGTTCCTTCGAAATGCTTGCGAGGCTGCCTTCATTCTAGCACCGTTCAAACCGATGACGGAAATCGGCGCTGTTGTCCCGCGCTTTGACTCCGGCAAATGCTTTTGTTAGGATGAATCCGAAGCGGACGTTGTCGGATCGAACAGCCCGGCTCTTCGCGCGATGCAGGAGACGCACATGAAACGCCTAATCATTCCTTTCCTGATCGCCGTCATGCTCAGCCTGGCCTGCGGCGGAACCTTCGAGGCCTACCCTTCCGCGGAGGGCCTCACGGCCACGCCGATGGCGCCCGGCACGCCGCAGCCGGTTCCGCCGGAGTTCCAGGCGATGGCCGATGAATTGGGCAGGGAATTGGGAAGCTTTGAGGAGATGCTGGATTGGGAACCGGAACCGGAGGAGAATCCCGCCCGGATCGCGGCCGAGCTAGCCTTTGCCAACGGAAATCTCGGGGAAGGGTTGCTTCAATCCGGGGTTCGGGAGCTCAACCTGCTACTGCTGGACCGGTTGCAATCGCTTGGCGTCCAAGTCGTTCTGATCTCCGTGCCGTTTCCCTTGCTGGATCCCGCTTTCCCGAGGTCCTCCGAATATCTGGAATTCTACAAGGATACCGTGGAGCAGGTGCGACGATCCGGCTTGAAAGTCGCCATGAAAAGCGGATCGATTTTTTCCGGGACGGCGTTCTCCGCCGCCACCGTGGACTGGTCCGCCTACTCGGCCGAATCGTTTCTTCAGGGCCGCGGAGACCAGATCGTGCGGATGGCCGCCGAATTCCGGCCGGATTATCTCGTGATCGCCAACGAGCCGGGCACCGAAATGATGCTGACCGGCCTGACATTCACTCCCGCGGAGTGGGGCGCATTCCTGGCCGGCACGGCCGGTCGGATCGACCGGACCGGCGGCATGGCGATCGGCGCCGGGATCGGCAATTGGGAGGAGTCCTCATTCTTCGACCAGGTCATGCGGGTCGGAGAAATCGATTTCTTCGACCTGCACATTTACCCGATGGGCGAAAACGCCGTTCTGCTCGAACAAGGATTGAGGTACCTGCGCGAGGCGCGCGCCGGCGGGAAGCGGACAACGATCAGCGAATCCTGGTTGTTCAAGGTGGATCCGCGTGCCGGCGCCTCGGCCTACGGGGATTATGCCGGCGCCATCAACCGCGACGTTTACGGATTCTGGCAGCCGCTGGATGCCCGGTTCATCCGGGATACCGTCCGGATGGCGGATGCCACCGGCACGGAGTTCGTTTCGTTCTTCTGGACAAGGAGCTTCTTCGCCTATCTGGATTACGACGCCACGCCGAAGAATTTATCCACGGGGAATATCAATATGCTGATCCACGAAGCCTTTATGGCGAATGTCCGGAAGAGGATGCACAGCACACTCGGCGATTGGTTCATGGAGTATCTGCGCGATCGCCGCGGGGAATAGACCGTCGAAGCGGATTTGGCGCGGACAGCCCGGGTCCGGCGAGCCGGGCATTCGTGTTTCGACTCTCGGGGGTATGCGCGGCTAAATTTCAAAATCCGCCTGGCGCGGCAGACGTTATTTCAGAATTGGATGATGGATCTCGGGTTTCCCGTGCTTCACCCAGGGAAGTTTTTCCCGGGTCAACAGCGATTCGTCCTCGAACAATTTCCGCACCGCCTCGCGTTCCATCCACAGCGACATCGGCTCACCCCAATGCATGAACCACGCCCAGCGCGGCTGTTCGCGCAGGATCTCCTCCGGCGGCATGGCACCCACCTCGCCCAGCGCGACCGGCTTCCCGGCGGCCAGCGCGAGGAGCTGATCGTAATCGGTCCGGGCGAACCCCCCCTTGTAGACGTCGGTGGCAAGCACGTCGACCACGTCGGCGCCGGGATAACAACGCGCGTAGGGTTCCACATTCTCGCGGACTTCGTTGGCGTTGAAGACCCACAGAAGGTTGTTCAGCTTGTGGAATTTCGTCAGCCGGTCGAAAAGCATCCGGTACAGCGCGGCGTAGCCCGGCTGGCCGGTTTTCTTCCCCCACCAGAACCAGCCGCCGTTCATCTCGTGATACGGACGCCAGAGGACCGGCACGCCGGCCTCGCACAGCTGCGCCAGAAACCAGGCAATCACGTCCACCTGGGATTTCCAGCGCTCGTGGATTTCGGTTCCCGGGGTGAGAAGATCCCGCCACTCCCGGCCGGTGAGCTTCCTTTTAATGGACTCGTCGAAGTCGACCGGCTCCCGGTCCGTCGGACAGACCGCGTGCCACATCAGGGTGATGATGAAACCCTCGGAGTGCCGGCGAATGGCCTCGTCGACGATCTGCTGGCGGAAGTTGATCCCGTCCCAGGTGCCCGCCACGCTGAAGCCGAAATCCTGCCCGAAGACGGCTGGGTAGTGGCCGGTGATTTTCTCCATACCGGCGAGCCGGGTGGAGCCGAGGAGCGGGGCGCAGTGCTGGCCGGTGAGCGTGCGCTTGCCGGAGATTTCATATAGATACTGGAGAAGCTGTACGGCTTCGGGGGAAGGATCGGGGGTGACGGGAAGAATTTCTCCAGGAGATTGCATCAATTGGGATCTCCTGATAATGGGTCATTGGTTTCTTCTTCGTCTTCGAGGCTGCCTTCCTCTTCCACGGCGGGAGGATGCGCCTTCACATAAGCTTCCCACCAGTTACGGAGCGCGTTGGCGACCGTCGGAGCGCCCTCGCGGAAGCCGGCCAGCTCGATTTTTCCCCTCCCATCAACTCCACGATAACCGACGCGCCGGCGCCTCCCTGGACGTCCTGCGCGGCGCGGGCATAGATATTGTAGATGCCGCCGACGAGGATCGTCCGTTCCCCGAGCGGGTAACGGAACTGAAGCCGGTCTTCCAGCAAGTGGACGGAGTGGGGTATGCGCAACAGGAAGAAGAGGATGACCGCCCCGAAGAGCGCCAGGGGAAGCCCGAGCCAGTCGCCCTCCAGCAGGCCGCGGATGCCCGGGAGGATCAGAAGCAGGGAAAACAGGATCCCGATCGGGTACACGATCGGGTTTCGCTTGAGGATCCTTGGGGCGGGGACGGTCAGTCCCCCGGTTTTTTGTTCGAATAACTCCGGTTTGTGGACTCGCAGGGCTTCGACGAATTCGCCGTAACGCGAAATCCACGGATCGAGCGAAAGGACCGTCTTCCCGAACTTATCCTTGATCCGGATTCCGCTCCCCAGCCCCGCAGGTTCGATGGAATCCAGGTCGATCCAATAATGAATTTCCTCGCGTCCGTACCAGGACCGGACGGCGATCCCGTCGCCGCTCACCGTCCAGCGCTTGCCTGCCCACAGGAACAGCAGCAATCCAAGGAAGGCGAAGGCGGGAAACACGAAGGCCGTGAACAGATCGATCCCGTTTTCCCACATTTGAAAGAAACTCGCCGCGCTGAACATCCCGAACAGGAGCATGTCCGCCAGCCCGACGAGTTTTACGTAAAAATTATGGGTAAAGGTCACCGGATGGATTTCCGGCTGTTCTTGGTTTGGCTTTTCCATGGGGATGTCCAGTTCAGAATGCAAAGCTGATGCTTATCGGCGATCCTGTCCCGGCGTTATGAAAGCCGGGATGGCGCTCTTCGCGTATCCCTGGCCCGGCCCGACCAGGGAGGGCGAGACCATCGCCTCGACATGCTGATCCCGGTCTCGATACGGTTTTACCTGCCGGCCGGCTTTTTGGTCAGAGTATCACCAAATCGTTTCTATGGATCACTTCATCACCGAAGTTGAACCCGAGGATGGCTTCGATTTCTTCCGATTTTTTCCCGATCAGGCGCGCCAGGTCGTTTGAGCCGTAATTGGCGATACCGCGGGCGATTTCCCTACCGGAAGGATCCAGGACGCGGATCGAATCGCCGCGTTCGAAGGCTCCCTCCGCGGATTTTACTCCGACCGGGAGGAGCGAGCTGCCGCGGGCGAGCGCCTGGACCGCGCCGGGGTCGATCCGCACCACGCCCGAGGCGCGGCCGCCGGACAGGATGTAGCGTTTGCGGCTTTCAATGGAGGTCGCGACCGGCAGGAAGCGGGTGCCGACCGTTTCCCCCGCGGCGGCGCGCAGCAGAACGTCGGGTGTTTCGCCGGAAGCGATGATCACGGTCGTTCCTGAACGCCGCGCCAGATCCGCTGCCTGAAGCTTGGTCAGCATGCCCCCGGTCCCCAAGCCGTTCTCGGTGCCGCCGGCGGCCTTCCACAGAACCTCCGGAATTTCCGACTCGCTCACCTCGTTGACCAGGATCGCGTCCGGATCGGAGCGCGGATCGGCGGTGTACAGCCCGATCTGATCGGTTAATAGCAGGAGCAGATCGGCGTCGATCAGGTTGGCGACCAGCGCGGAGAGGTTGTCGTTGTCGCCGACGCGGATTTCCTCGGTGGCGACGGTATCGTTTTCGTTGATGACCGGGATGGCGCCGTGATCCAGAAGGGCGGTGAGGGTGTTGCGCGAGTTGAGGTAGCGGCGCCGGTCGGCCAGGTCCGCGCGGGTCAGCAGGATCTGCGCCGGGATGAGGCCATACATTCCGAAGACCTGCTCGTAAAGCGCCATCAGCCGCGGCTGGCCGATTGCGGCGAGCATCTGCTTGGCGGGCAGCCCCTTGGGAAGCGAGGGGAACCCCAGCCGTTCGCGGCCGGCCGCCATAGCGCCGGAAGTGACCAGGATGATGCCGGCGCCTTTTTCCCGCAGGGCGGCCAGCTGGCGGGCGATATCGACCATGCGGGGCATGGAGAGGTGCGGGGTGCCGGCGGTAAGCGTGGAGGTGCCGAGTTTTACGACGATGCGATGAAACGCCATTCCCATTTTCCTCAGCAAGCGCTTTTGCCAGCGGTTATACCACAGATGCGGAGGCGGGATTGATCTCCAGAAGGAAGTATGTATCTCCATCCTGATGATGGCTGACCCGGAAACCGTGCTTGCGGTAGAAGTCGGCGGCATCCTGCCAGCTCGAAGTGGTCTCGAGGATGATCCTCCGGCAGCCGGCGGCACGGGCATCCCCGACCAACCGGTGGAGTAAAGCGCCGCCGATCCCGCGCCGGCGCAGATTGCGCCGGACGGACATGCGGCGGATTTCCCATTCGCCTTCCGCGCGCGGGACGAGCGCGCCGGTCCCGACGATCCGGCCGTCGAGCTCGGCCACCCGGAACCATCCGCCGGCATAGGAGGCGGCGATATCGTCCAGGTCCGGATTTTTGGAAGGGTCCAGATTCTTCCAGCGTTCCCGCAAGCCATCGAGAATGAGTTTTTTCACCGCGGATTGGTCTTTCCCTTGGAAGGGGCGGATGGTTAATTCGCCTGCGTCGATCATTTTCTTATGCAGAGTCCTTTTTCAATTGACAATCCGATTCTTAATTACCGATGATTTCCCTCCAAAATCGGGAAGAAACCTCAATATTATGCTGGCCGCGGCCGATGGTCAAGGATCCATGCCCGCCAGACCGAGGCGGTCTTAAGACCGCCTCGGTCTTAAGCCTATGCGAAATGCGAAATCGGACGAGAGTCCGCGATCCGGCGCTGAGACTGGCGCTTGACGGGTTTCCGTAAATATAATAACATCTGAACATATATTCAGTAATACAACTATTCCAGACGGGAGCGGAAACAATGACAACATTGGAATTGCTCGCCTGCCCCGAATGCCGCGGCACGCTGGCCTTGCAACGCGCGGCATCCGGGCAGGGAAGATCGGCCGCCGGGGAGGATTCCCTGCGTTGTTCTGCGTGCCGGAAGGAGTATCCCATCCGTGGCGGGATCGTGCATTTTCTCGAGCCCGAATCGCTGACCGGGCTCAACCGGCGTTTTGCGGCGATGTACGACTGGATGTCGTGGTTTTACCGGCCGTTCTCGCCGCTGATGTTCCGTTTCATCGGCCTGAGCGAACGGCGGGCGCGCAAACAGATCCTCGACCGGCTGGAACCCCGCGGCGGCCGGGTCCTGGAAATTTCCATCGGCCCCGGTGTCAATCTGCCCTACCTGCATGAGCGCGGAGACGTCGGAGAAATCTTCGGGCTGGATATTTCCCTCGGCCAGCTGAAGCGCTGCCGTTCCTACCTGCGTTCCAAAGGCTGGCCGGACGAACTGTATCTGGGCAACGCGGAAGCGCTGCCCTGCCGCGATAATTCCTTCGAGTCCGTTTTTCACATCGGCGGGATCAACTTCTTCAACGACAAACGCAAGGCGATCGAAGAGATGATCCGGGTTGCAAAGCCCGGCACGCGGATCCTGATCGCCGACGAGACGGATAAAGGCGTGCGCGCCTACGATACGGTCGCTCCCGGATTTTCCCACAGGGCGGGAGCGGATAAACACAAGGTGACCGCGCCGGTCGATCTGGTTCCGCCGGAGATGCGGGAGGTGCAGGTGATGGAAGTTTGGAACGGCTACATGTACCTTTTGGAATTCAGAAAACCGGCCTAACCCCTGCCCTAGGTACGGGCGACCACTGGGCCGCCCGTCCTTCCAGCAATATTGATGATGCAACCATTCGGATGGAGAAAATGGAGGAAGGATGTGGATTGTTCGAATCATCCTGTTTGTGGTGCTTTTCAGCGGAGTCGCGGCGTTCGGTTATTTCCTGGCGCGTCGCAAGAAAAGTGAAGGGCTTCTCGAGAACCGGCCGATCAACCTGTTGGGAGTGATCGCCTACAATCTTGCGTGTTATCTTCTCGCGGGGCTGCCTTCGGATTCCACAGTATTCGCCGCGCCGGATTTTCTCGCCACCCCCGGAACACGGATCGGATTTCTGCTCACCGGCATGGTGTTGTTCCTCCTGGGCGCGGCAATTTTCATCCAGTCGGTCCGGCAGCGGAAGACCGTCGGCGGGGAAAATGTGAAGGAAGGCCTGCTCACCGGCGGCGTCTACCGGATCGCCCGGCACCCGATATACACCGGCATCATGATGGTTTCACTCGGCCTGGCGCTCGCGCTGGGCACATGGGACGGGCTGCTGATGATCCCGCTGATCGGACTGGTGAACGCGGCGGAAGCGGCGATCGAGGAAATCTTTGATATCGGCGCGCGGTTCCCGGTGGCATACGCCGAGTATCGCAAGCAGACGGGAATGTTTGGACCGGTCGGCTTGTGGGTGGGATTGCTGGTCTTTCTGGCGGGCCTGGCCGTCGCAGGTTCTATTTAAAGGAAAAGGTATGACGTCGCTGATTGCTGTCCTGCGCGACGCGTGCGGGGTCTTCGCGCTCTCCGTGCTGGTTTTCCTTCTCTGGAGCATCCTACGCGCGGCGCAGCGGCCGGCGGGAGCGGGGAAGCAATTAAGCTGGCTGCACTCGCCGCTATTCTACGTTGCGGCTTCGGCCTTCTTCTTCGGGCTTTGCATTTTGATGTGGATTCCGCTTCCGGCGCTGCCCTTCTCGAACGAAATCGCCATCCTGGGGGCGCTGCTTTGCTTTCCAGGACTGGCATTCGTATTGTGGGGCAGGCTTGCGCTGGGGAACATGTATTTCGTCTCCACCGGATTCGGCGCGCAGCTGTTCGCCCGGCACCGCCTGGTTACGAACGGTCCGTATAAAATCGTCCGCCACCCGATGTACTTCGGCCTGCTCGTCGCCGGGATCGGCGGCCTGCTCCTGTACCAGACCTGGACCGGCGTGGTATTCGTCGGGTGCGGGCTGGGAGTGATCCGCCGCGCGATCCGCGAGGAAGAAGTGCTGGCCAGGGAATTCGGCGCGCAGTGGGCGGAATATAGCACGCGCGTGCCGATGCTTTTCCCGCGGCTACTCAAGTAATTTTCTCACCCGTGCAACGGCGGCCCGCGACCATGTAGGGGCGACCTTCACCCTTGCACGGGCGGCCCACTCTTGCACGGGCGACCCTCACCCTTGCACGGGCGACCCATTGGGTCGCCCCTACATGGGGTGAGGCTGGTAAATGGAGGATCCCGTGGACAAATTACACATCGCCGATCTCCCGCCTGTCGCGCGCACGCTGCTGATTCCGCTGGCCTGCCGGGCGGAGGAGAACAAACGCAGCGACGCCATGATCCGCGACGACCTGGCCCAGGCGGTCCTGGCGCGGTTCGATCCGAAGGAGATTGCGCCGCTCCGCATGGCGGGCCCCGACCACACCTTCACCATGATGCGGGCGCGCCAATTCGACCGCTGGGCCCGGGATTTCCTCGAGCGGCATCCGGACGCCGTGATGGTCGAGCTCGGCTGCGGCTTGGATACGCGCCCGGCCCGGATCGACAATGGACGCCGGATGTGGATCGGCCTGGATTTTCCGGAGGTCGTTTCGCTAAGGAGATTGCTGCTTCCCCCCGGACCCCGCGAAACGCTCCTCGAAGGATCCTTGACCGATCCGGCCTGGATGGACCGGGTGGATGCGCGGGGGAAGCCGGTCTTCTTCTC
>CAZYSF010000483.1:0-14590 GCA_964649635.1 uncultured Anaerolineales bacterium
CTTGTCGGTGGCCGCCGGATTATTCATAAAAAAAAGTCCCTCGATCTTTTCTTCCTCGCCGGCGACGGTGATCTCTGCCTTGAAGGTTTTGTGCCCGCAGTGCTCGCTCCAGGTCTGGGCGATCATCTCGAACTCGACGTCGGTCGGGTCGCGGTCTTCGCCGCGGTAATACTCCTGGATCGCGCGCATCTCCTCGGGGTCGAGCGCGGCCAGGCGGGCGGCGTTAAGTTTGGCCAGAGCACTGTCGTTGAGCTTGCGGATCGGGAGGCGCTCCACCTGCCCGGAGGATTCGGCCGGGTGGGGGAAGACCGGTTCGATCTGCCCGATGGTGAAGCGCTGGATGACGTCGTTGGCCAGCAGCCTTTTGGCGAGCGTGGCGCGCTGCTTGGGGGAGAGCGCGCCGCGGATGATGTAGCGCGTGCCGGTGGCGGCGCGCTGGACTCCCTTGATCTCGAGCATGTGCGCGCAGCGGACGATCTCCTCGGCCACCGGGTCGGTCACGCCCGGCCGCAGGGCGACCTCGATCACGAACGCGCCGGCGGGCGCCTTGGCGGGCTTGTCGCGCCAGGCGCCGGTCTGGACGACCGGGTCGGTGAGGAGTTCGGCGCGGAGCTGCTCACGCTCGGCGGCGGTCAGCCTGCCTTCCAGGAAGTACAGCAGCTCGCGCTCGATCTTGCGCACGGATTTGAGCCCAAGCGCGTGCGCGTCGGCAAGGAGCGCCTCGGCGGTCGGGTCGCTCTTCAGCGTGGTTCGGACGACGAGGGTGTGGACGGGCCAGATGGCATCGGTTCTCACGATAGGGTCTCCCAGGAAGCCGCCCGCGGAGCGGGAGCGGCCAGGATGTGGATTGGTTCTTTAAAATGGAAGAAGCGCATTGCGGCGTTCGCGCCGATCCCGGCAAGGTCTATTTTTGTCTCGGGTTAAACTATGCCGGGATAACGATCCACCGTACGCTTGGCGAATTATATCGGGAAAGGGCGGAGGGCGTCAATTAAGGGTGGTATTAAGGTTTTGTTTGGATTATCCGGCGGGTGGCGTTGCCGCGGGGGGAAAATTCGCGGTGATATCACGGCGAATCCGGAGGGGATTCGCCTCGAAGCGCGTCCGCGCGGGAACAAATCCCATCACAAGGTTACGATGCCCCTATGAGATCTGCGCGGACGGGGCGGAAGCATATAAAATCAAAAGGTCGGGCGGCGAATGGCCTGAATGCATCACGCCGGAAGGCGGCCGTCGGAAATGATGAAAGGATAGCGTAAAGGAGAAAAATGGCGACTTGGATCGTACATCTGCGCATAGCGGAGAAATTGTTGGAGAGAATCCCCGGATTATTGCCCGCCCCGTTTGCGGTCGGCAGCATTGCCCCGGATTCCGGCATCCCGGATGAGAAGTGGGAAAAATTCAATCCGCCGGGCGAAATAACCCATTTCCAGGCGCCGGAAGGATGCCCGCATAATTCAGACGATCTGGGCTTCTTTCGCGAGTACCTGTCCAAACCGGAATGTGATCCGGAGAGACTCTCCTTTCTGTGGGGATATTTCTGCCATCTGGTTACGGATAATTTATGGAGTCTGCGGTTTGGGCGGCCGACGCAGGCACGGTACAAATCCCGGTTTGACGCGGATCCCGATTTTATCTGGGAAGTCAAAAAGGATTGGTACGGATTGGATTTTGTTTACGTCCGGAGTCATCCGGAGTCCCTTTATTGGCGTATATTTTTGAATTGTGACTACCCCGTGAATTATTTGGATGTCCTATTGCCGGAAGGCGTCCGGCAGCGAATCGACTATATAAAAACCTATTATCGCCGCACGGATGCCGAAACGGAAGAAATATATTCCAGGAAACGGGTCTACCTGACCGGGGCCGAGATGGATCGATTCGTGGCCGAGGCAACCGGAATCCTGGATCCGGGTATTCTAGGGTTGCAGAAAGGCGAAATTCAAACCGACGGATATCATTCCTTATTGGAAGTCATTAAAGAGACCGGTCGCGCGGGGCAAGCGTGAGGGGACTACAGAGGATTAGAATCTTCGATGATATGGCCATCCATGGCCAATTAAGTATAATCACCCCCGGTCCTGCACGACCGGCCGGCCGGCTTCCCCGCCGTCTTTACACCGGTTCACGAGCCGTCGAATAATTCCTAACGGTCGCCAAAGTCATATGGGAGTAAATCGGGCGTGACAAATCCATCCCTGAAAAGATTGATCGAAGGAAATATCCGGTATGTCTCCGGCGCATCCACCATGGATGCATCGAAATCCCGCAGGGATAAAGTCGTTTTCAAGCAAAAACCCTACGCCGCGATTTTTGGATGCGTGGATTCGCGGGTTCCCCCGGAAATAATTTTCGACGCGGGCATAGGGGAATTGTTTGTCATTCGAACGGCAGGATCCATCCTGGATAATGCGGTTATCGGCAGCCTGGCCTTCGCGGTCGAGGCGATGCAGATTCCATTATTGATGGTCTTGGGGCATCATCGTTGCGGAGCGGTTAAGACGGCCATCGAGGTCATCGAGGGCGTTAAAAGTGTCTGCCCGGAAATTGATTATATTGTGGAATCGGTGAAACCGGCCGTTGAAAGGGCGAAGCAAATCGACGGGGATTTATGGAATGAAGCGACAAAGATACATATTCATTCGGTGATGGAACAATTATCCCTTGTGCCCCGTATTAAAAATGCGGTTCAAACGGGCTCATTGGACATCGTCGGAGGTTGGTACGACTTGGAAACCGGAGCTTTGGAAATTCTACAACCACAGAAAATGGCTCAATCCGCGGCTGGAGGCAGTCTCCGCATGGAACGCTCCCGCTCGTGAATTCCCCGCATCGGATCGCCGATGCTCATAGCTCCCCCGCTTCGCAGCCACTCCAACTCAAAGAATGTAAACGCGCGGTGACGCTCCCTCGCTTTGCATTCCGGTTGCCCCAAGAACAAACCCGATGGCAATCTCCTTCGCGCAGGTCCCGCGGGGGCAGGCGGGAGGGCGCCGGAACTCCCCTGGAGTGACCGGTGTTAATTGCGATTAATGGCGGCGGCGAGGTGAACATCCCCCGGGAGAAAAAAGATGCCCTTCCAACAGGATTTTGACTACGATTACATCGTCATCGGGAGCGGTTTCGGAGGATCGGTTTCGGCGTTGCGTCTGTCCGAGAAGGGCTATTCGGTCCTCGTTCTCGAAAAAGGCAAACGGCTGACCGCAGAGGATTTCCCAAAAACCAACTGGGATTTCAGACGGTGGCTCTGGCTGCCGGGGTTAAAATTCTACGGCCTGTTTAAAATGACCTTTTTCCGGCATGTGACGGTCATGTCCGGGGCCGGCGTGGGAGGCGGATCCCTGATGTACGCCAATACCCTGCCGGTGCCCAGGCGCGAATTCTTCCAGGCGGAAACCTGGGCGCACCTGGCCGATTGGGAAAGCGAGCTGGGAAGTTTTTATCGCACCGCATTGACCATGCTGGGCGCCAACCCAAACCCCCGCCTGGAGCTGGGAGACAGGGCGTTGCAAAAACTGGCGCGGCAAATCGGCAAGGAGGACCAGTTTGAGGCAACGAATGTGGCGGTGTATTTCGGCGAGCCCGACGTCACCGTCCCGGATCCCTACTTTAAAGGAAAAGGGCCGACCCGGACCGGGTGCATCTTCTGCGGCGGCTGCCTGCTTGGTTGCCGCTTCAATGCAAAAAATACGCTCGATAAGAATTATCTCTATTTCGCGCAGCGGCATGGGGCCAGGGTGCAGGCCGAAGCGGAGGCGCATGACGTGCTCCCCCTCGGGGAGGGGGACGGATCGGCGGGGTACAAGATCAAATGGCGGTCCACCACCTCAAGGTTGAAGCCTACCCGCGGGGAATACACCTGCCGCGGCGTCGTCTTCGCGGGCGGCGTGCTGGGTACCGTAAGCCTGCTCATGGATTTGAAGCGGTCTTCCCTGCCCCGGCTCTCCGATAAGGTCGGGTACGGCGTCCGCACGAATTCGGAAAGCCTCATCGCCGTGACCGCGCTGGACCGGGATACCGTGTTTTCGGAAGGCATTGCGATCGGCTCGATCCTGCATTCCGATGCCAACAGCCATCTCGAACCGGTCCGGTACCCGGCGGGATCGGGATTCTGGCGGCTGCTGGCCTGGCCGAGGGTCCGAGGCGGGAACGTTTTTCTCCGGCTGCTGCAATTACTGGGCGACCTGATCGCCCATCCGATTAACAACCTGAAGGTTATCCTGGTCGATGACTGGGCGAAACGCACGCAGATCCTGCTCTTTATGCAGACGATCGACAGCCGTTTGCGGCTGTCCAAAGGGTTGTTTGGCATGGGGACTTCGGTCGACCGGGGAGCTTCGCCAACCGCTTTCATCCCGGAAGCGGATTCCCTGGCCAAAGGATATGCCGGCATCGTCAACGGAAAACTCGCCGCGCTCCTGACCGAAACACTGCTCGGCAGCCCGACCACGGCGCACATTCTGGGCGGATGCGTCATGGGGAAGGATAAAACCGAGGGTGTGATCGATAAAGACCACCGCGTGTTCGGTTATGAAAACATGCTCATCTGCGACGGCTCGACGGTTTCGGCCAACCCCGGCGTCAATCCCTCGCTCACGATCACCGCGCTGTCGGAGCGGGCGATGAGCAAGATCCCGGCAAGAAAAAACTTGGAATCCTGAGCGCGCGCGGGTAGCGTCTGTTCTGCCGTCCTGAGGATGCGCTGGTGGCGTTTGTTCTGTCATCCTGAGGCCGCGCACCTGGCTCCCCGAGCGATGAGCATCGGTGAGCTTCCGATGCGAAGAATTCGCGAGCGGGGGTTTGCGGCCGAAGGATCTCTGAGAGCATGGGAAGAATAGGTCATGGAAGAAAAGCAGATCCTTCAGCATCACCGCCCTTCGCTTTGCTCAGGGCAGGCGTTCAGCCTCAGGATGAAATGATGAAGGAGCGAGTTATGGAACAAGCAACTGCGACCCCGGTACTTCTCGAAGCGGCTGGATCGATCCAGTCGGTGAATCCGAACACCGGCGAAATTCTTGGCAGCGTGCCGGTATGCAGCGGGGAGCAAGTCCGGGCGGCGGTGGCGCGGGCGCGCGCCGCCCAGCCGGCCTGGGCCGCGCGCACACTGCGGGACCGCATCCGCGTGATGGAGCAGATCCGGGAAGCCCTGGTGGATCACGCCGATGAGATCATCTCGCTGGTATCGCGGGAGATGGGCAAAAGCGAGACCGAAAGCCTGATCGGCGACGCGCTGCTCGTCCTGACCAGCCTGACCGGCTATCTCCGCCTGGCGCCGAAAGTACTCCGAATTCGTCCGCTGCGCCAGGGGCTGCTCCACATCACCAAGCGCACTTACGTCATCCCCGAGCCGTTGGGCGTCGTGGCGGTGATCTCCCCCTACAATTTTCCCGTCCTGCTTTCCCTGCAATCGGCGTTCGCGGCGCTCCTGGCCGGCAATGCGGTCGTCCATAAACCCTCGGAATACGCGCCGCTTACCGGTTTGCTGATCCGGGACATACTGCATCAATCCGATCTGCCGCGCGACCTGTTCCAGGTGGTGACCGGACGGGGCGAAACCGGCCGGGCGCTCGCGCAAGCCGGCGTAAATCAGATTTCCTTTGTCGGCAGCAGCGGGACGGGCCGGAAGGTGGCCGCCGCCGCGGGCGAGCAGCTGATCCCGGCGACGCTGGAGCTCGGCGGGAACAACGCGATGATCGTGCTGGACGACGCCCCGTTGGCCCGCGCGGTGGACGGGGCGCTGACGTACGCCTACACGGTCAACGGCCAGGTGTGCGGTTCGATCGCCCGTTTGTATGTGCAGGAGCCCATTGCCGACGAATTTCTCCGGCGGCTCCAGGCGCGCGTTGCGGAATTAAAAGTCACCACGAGTGTGGCGCCCGGCGCGAGCGATGTGACGGCACTCGCAACCGGCGCGCTCCTGGAGCGTGTGGAGCGGCACGTCCGGGAAGCGGTCGCGGCGGGCGCCCGGATCCTCGCGGGAGGAAGCCGGCTGGAAGGCACGCTTGCGCCCGTGTACAAGCCGACGATCCTGGTCGACGTGCGTCCGGAGATGGAAGTGGTGCGCGAGGAGAGTTTTGGCCCGGTGGTGACCGTGATCCGCGTGAAGGATGATGATGAGGCAATCCGGCTGGCCAACGGCACGGCCTACGGGCTCACCGCCAGCGTATGGTCCCGTAACAACGACCGGGCTTGGCGCATTGCCCGCCGGCTTGAGGTCGGCACCGTGGCGGTGAACGATCATCTCTGGCCGTTCTTCGCGCCCGAAACCCCGTGGGGAGGCGTCAAAGCCAGCGGTCTGGGCCGCGTCGGCGGCGAGTGGGGGCTGCGGGCCATGACCTACCCCAAGGTGGTCAGCTACGACCGGCTGAACCTCCCGCGCGAATTTTATTGGTCCCCGAAAGCGGCGTGGGCCCATGCACTCTTCCGCCAGGCCATCCCGCTTCTGTATTCGCGGAAGGTTCGCAAGAAACTGAAGGCATTGAGCCGGCTGATTCGGATGGCTCTCTGACCGGGGGCGGGGGATCCATGATAAATGTATGAAGTCCGCTTGATGGTGACATACACTACAACATAAATGAACAGGTCAATATACGCCGGACTGAAGGTCGCGTCATCGTAACAAGCATTTGGATGAAATATCGGCCGCACTGGAAAATAGAAGCGGAAAAAATCCGGACTCATCCATTGGCTCCCGACCGCGCCCGGATTACCGCTTTGTGTTGCTGCAAGAAAACCACTTCCAAGTAAGGGAACTTGAAAGTGGTTTTCTCCATGCGGGTAATACCAATCTAAACTACGACGAGGGGGTAAAAAACAGCGTCATGGTTCCAAGGGTCGGGTGGAAGGTATCGATTTCCAAACGTTCAGCCGTGCAACGATAAGGATTCTCCCCGCTCATAGAGAAAGCTATCTGCGGGCCGGTCCCGGGCACGATGTAGGTTTCCCCGTTCTTATATCTCGTCCAGGAGGATACTTCCGATTCGGAGGATATCGAGTTGAATAAGATAAATCCGTCGCGGGTCGAGAAGGAACCGGAGTTCTCGAAACTGAGGGTGGCCTCCATGTACTCGCCAGTGTTAATATCCGTATGAAGGATGAAACCGTAGGAGAGGTACCGGTAGGTTGAACCGTCGAAAAGCATCAGGAGTTCCCCGCCCAGGACACGCACGCCGGGGATCGGCACGAGGGTCGCGATCATCAGGTCGAGATCCTCGGTGGGCATGACCCAGTCTCCCTGGAGGCATAGATCGCTATCCGTGGAGCTCGCGGATTCCACAGTCGGCGGCGGTTGAGTCGGCGAAGGAGGGCTTGGGGGTACCCCTGGGGTTGCCCCCGTACTGCAGGCCGATAAGATCATTGATCCTGTCCAAAAAAGCGTGATTAATCGGGGCTTTGATTTGGAAAGCATAGGTCACCTCCTAATAAGACAATTACCATCCCATTAGTATTATTAGGCATTCGACGCAAGATTGTCAAGAAAAACGACGTTTATTAATGCAATTAGCATCTTTAACAATTTCGGATACCGATATCGCGATTACCCAATTCCTTTTTTCCCTTCATCCACTCAGCAGTAAAAGACAAAGGGAAATACAATCGGACAATCTGTCATAGAATCTCAACCAGCCGCGGATTACAAACTTCATCAGGGTTCCATAAGCCATGCGACTCAGGCAGACCGGAGTTAGGCACACGATATACTCGGCGAACGGCGGTTTCCATTTCCGGGAATGCGGTATAAAATAATGGAGGCAGGGGGAGGAAGGATCCCCGGGTAAACTTACCAGGCCCGGGCAGCGGCACCCGCCATCCGGATCGATTTCCACACATGCCAAGGAGGATCAAGATGGGTGACAAGGGAAGTAAAGATAAGGCCGGCCGGGAAGAAAAGAAAAAGGCCAAACATTCGCTGAAGGAAAAGCGGAAGCTGAAGCACGAGAAGAAGAATAATATTACCGTGACCACGATTTAGAATTTCTTCAGTATGGAGAAAAATAAATATCGTTTCTTCGATCCTCTCCGCATCCGGCGGAGAGGATTTATTTTCCCGGCGGCCATTAAAATAATTCGCGGATTGCATGGAATAATTCGATCGTGAATCGCAAGCCCAGCTTGGTTGGGACGGGCTTTGCGGGGGGAAATTATCTTTGCATCCCGCTCTCGGGATTCTCCTGGCCCGATCTGGTAAAATACCCGACTATCCCCGAAAATCTTCAGAAGGAACCGAATATGAAAACCGAAGCATTTGATTGGCGCAGCGCTCGCCAATTGTCGATCTTCCAATTGATTTTGGCCGCGTCCCAAAGGAAGCCGGTCGGCGGTTAACTCACGAAACCCGGAGAAGCGATGAAAAAACGGAAGATGGATCGCCGCGATTTTCTGCGTTCGGCCGCCCTGGCCGCGGCGGGTGCCGTGTTGCACGGGTGTTCGCCATCCCCGAATGGGGAACCGACCTTGAGCCAGCCGGTGCCGCCGACGACTGCGCGTACCATCACTCCGGCTTCCACCCGGACCGCGACACTGCAGCCAAGCGCAACGGCCACGCCGACCCGCACCGCCATGGTCCAGCCGGCGCAGGTTCTATTTCCGGCGCGGCCGCTTGCTGACCGGTTTATCGGCGTTTACACATCCTGGTGGGGCGGCACGCAGCAGGAAGAGCGCGACTTTATCGACGATCTTGTGCGGCGGGCTCCCGGCCTGGGGGCCTCCGTGCTGAATCTCAATTTCGCGTGGGTTGCACTCCAACCCGCGGAAACAACCTTTATGTTCGAACACATGCAGGATCTGATCACCCGTATCAAACGCGGCGGGATGCAGTGCGTCCTGCGGGTGTACGGCCAGATGGCGGAATATCAATTGTGGCCGGAGTGGCTGCGGCCGCGGTTGCAGGACGTGTACGTCTGCCCGGGTCAGTTCACCGCGGAAGTCACCAATCCGACTCCCTGGGATGCGGGATACTTGCAAGCCTTCAACGGATTCCTGCAACACCTGGGCGGCTGGTTCCGCGAGCAGGCCGATTCGGTGCCGGACGGGTACCAGATCTCGCTGGGCGGCATCTACGGCGAAATGTATCTCGGCTGTTACACCCATTATGAGAATTACGAAGAAGAGATCCAAAACCTCAACCGCGGCGGGATGGCCGCAGTGGATATGCACTTTACGGCCCTGGCGGACGTTATCCCCGACCTGATCCTGATGAGCGAAGAGCTGCGGCCGGTCACCAACCATGCAGTGGATCTGGGGATCCGGTGGATGCAGCGCAACAACGGTGCGAAGGACAGCCTGTACCCCGAATGGGGCGATTTGGTGCCGTTCCTTAAACAATATCCGTCGAACGCGTTCATCCTCGAGGACGAAACCGGATGGAGCCGGTGGAAGCTGCCGCTGCAAACGCGGGTAGACTACCTCAACCAGGTCGTGACGCAGAAGGGTTTCCGCTTCCAGGGCGTGTTCCTGCATTCCCTGGATATCACCGAAGGAAACCGGACCGCGATGGCGCACCTGAGGGATTATCTGGACGGGAAATAAATCTAGGAGGTCCCTTCGCGGCCGTGCGATGAATCATGAAGTGAGGAAAAAGTTGATGTCCCAAATCCGGGGGCGCCTAGTCCAAAAATTCTTCCTGTTCCTGGTCCTGGCGCTTTTCTGCCTTTTCTTTTACACCTTCCTGCACGAAGGCGGGCATGCGCTGGCGGGGATATTGTCGGGCGGGACAGTGACCGGTTTCAATGTCAACTTCCTTGATTTCAGCGCCCATGTGAACCTTGCCGGAAGCTTCACGCCGGCCGAGATGGTTGCCAATGCCATCGCGGGGGCAGGATTGCCGCTGCTCGTATGGCTGGCATTCATCCTGGCTGTTCCGAAACGGACGAACTTCGCGCTTGAGAGCATCAAGCTCGCCGCCACGATGATTTTCCTCGGCACGCTGCTGGCCTGGGTCATCCTGCCTGTGGTGTTTATAAGCGGCGAATATCCGCGGGATGATGTGACCGAGTTTCTCCTCCACTCGGGAGCGGCTCCGCTGGGAATTACCGTTGCCGCCTTGGGCGCTTACGTCGGCGGATGGATTTTATTTTTCTGGAAGATTGAGGGCGTGCGGCGCGAAGCCGTCCAGTTACGCGATCCGCAGGCGGAGGTGTTTACGGCGGCCGTGCGGTCAACCCTGTGGATCTGCCTCGGGATATTGATTGTTTGCATCCTAATCGTCTTCGCCGCCAACGGCTGACAAACTGATATGAGACCACGAAGACACAAGACGCGAACAAAACCGTGCGCTTGGTTTATGAATACTTCGCGCCTTCGTGACTTTGTGGTTAGGTAGAATTTCTGACCTACTGATATTAAACTACGAAGATACTAAAACATAGAAAATCCCTTGCTTGGTTTATGAATTCTTCGTGTCTTTGTGACTTAGTGGTCAATTGTTTTTTTAAAATCTACAGCTTATTTTCAACATTTTTTCCTATTCCCCCTTGACAATTCATGCAACCGGTTGCATAATATCGGCAATATGAAACCCGAAACTGTGGAAAAAAAGAAAACCTGCACCATAGCGGATATCGCCCGGGAAGCCGGCGTCTCCAAATCGACTGTCTCGCGCGCGCTGAACGACAATCCTGTGATCGGCGACGAAACCCGGCGGAAAATCAACGCCATCGCGAAAAAGCGGCATTTCCAGATCAATATGCCGGCCCGGCGGCTGACCCTTAAACAGAGCAATACTATCGCCTTCGTGACCCATTCGATGTACAAGGAATTCTCCGTATGCGACCTTTTCACCATGGAAATCCTGGGTGGGATCACGGCCGGCCTGAAGGAGCAGGGATACGATCTGCTGTTGCTGTTTGTGGATCCATGCGACGCCGAGTGGCCCGCCCAGCACCTGGCGACCGGGCGGGCGGATGGTTTCATACTGATGACCTCCACCCGCAAATCGGCGCACATCAAGATGCTTGTCGATATGGACGCGCCGTTCATCGCCTGGGGCGCGCCAAATCCGAAATTGGCCTATTGCACGGTGATCGGCGCCGATTTTACCGGCGGAAAACTGGCGACCCGGCATCTGGCCGGCCTCGGCCGGAAGCGGATCGCATTCCTCGGCGGGCCGGCCGAGGAGAAGGAAGTCGAGTTGCGGTATGAAGGGTATGCAACGGCGCTGAAAGACGCGGGTTTGACGTTGGATCCGGCGCTGATCGTGCACGGCGATTATTCCGACAAATCCGGAGCTGAAAAGATGCGCCTGCTGCTCGAGCGCGTGCCGGATCTCGATGCGGTGTTCGTCAACAACGACCTGATGGCGATCTCGGCGATGCAGTTGCTGCGGGAGATCGGGAAACGCGTCCCGGAGGATGTGGCGGTGATCGGGTACGATAATCTCACGATAACCGAAAAGGTCACCCCGACGCTCACGACCGTAAGCCAGAACATTCCGCTGGCCGGGAAACTCCTGGCCCGGAACCTTCTGCAATACATCAAGACACGGGTTGTCACGCACGTCACCGTTCCGGTCGAATTGGTCATCCGGCAATCCGCGTAATTTTTTTAAGTGTCTGTGCAACCGGTTGCAGAAGGAACGAGGAGACCCATGCAGACAGATGCCGTTCTATCTTATTCACGAATGCTGGCGATCGAAGAATTCAACCAGGTGCTGGAGAAGGCCCGGACGGGTTTCCTGTTCCGGCGGCTGCTGGCAAAACGCGGGGAACTGGAAAGTTTCCGCAAGCTGATCCCGGAGCTTGAGCCGGCACGGCATTACCGGGGAACGGTCGAAATCCCCGTCGAGCGGATCGTCGGCAGCGTCGACCGCGATACGGATTTCGACCGCGACTTCCGCCCGCTTGCGCCGCACCTGCGCGACCGCTGGATCAGCATCTACCTTTTGGCCGAAGAATCCGGCTGGCCGCCGATCCGGGTGCTCAAGGCCGGCGAGCATTACTACGTCGAAGACGGGCACAACCGGGTTTCCGTCGCGCGCCGCTTCGGAATGCAGACGATCCGGGCCGAAGTTTGGGAATATGCGTTCAAGTTGCAGCCGGTTGAACATCACACCTGTGATTGCTGCTACTGCGATCTTCCACTGGCGGAGTGCTGACCCCTCCCCTCCCCAACCCTCCCCAAATCCGCGAGGAGGATGATCCGTTCTTGATGATTTTCACCTCCGGATTTGGGGAGGTTAGGGTGGGGTTGAAGCGAAAAAAGAGAGGACAATATGGAATTATTGGAAACGCGTGGATCGAAAAGAAATAATGAATGGAATATGGTTCAAATCGTCGAATGGGAGGGCGAGGCCATGCCGCACCCCGTGCTCTTCCCGGGGATATCCGTGGACGAGATTCGCAAAGCCTCCCCAGCCGGATTGGACAGCCGTCTCACCGAAAAGGGGATGATCGTCACCTCGACCCAACTTTTCCTCCTTAAAAACGGCGGCCGGCCGGTCTTGATCGAGGCCGGAACCGGCAACGGGAAAACCCGCCCGGCCGAACCGTACTGGGATCACCAGAATCTGCCGTATCGCGAGACCCTGGCCGCCCTGGGCGTGGCGCCGGACGATGTGGAGTTTGTATTTCTATCCCACCTGCACCAGGATCACGTCGGCCTGGCAACCACCTGGAACGGGGATGGCTGGGAGCCGACCTTCCCGCGGGCAAAATACGTGCTGGATCCGCGCGAGTGGGCGTACTGGAACGGCCTTCCCGCAAACGACCCGAAGCGGCACCCGTGCATCGAAGACAGCATCCTGCCGCTGATGGATGCCGGGTGCGTGCAATTCGCGCGCGAGGGCGTTCAGACCGGCCCGATCCGGATTCATCCTGCTCCCGGGCACACGCCGGGGCACCTGCTGTTCGAGCTCGCGGATCACAACCTGTGGTTCCTCGGCGACCTTCTGCACCATCCGGCACAGGCGGCGCATCCGGAATGGCCGTCCGCGAATTTTGACGTCGACCCGGGATTGGCCCGCTCCCAGCGGCGGCGTTTTTTCAAACGCTTTGCGGATTCGCGCGCGACGCTGCTGGCGGCACATACCGGCAATCCGTTTCGGGTGGAGAGGGTTTCCGATGGACGTTTTTTTTTCCAATACATGGAAAAGAACGTGCTGGAGCCGTGCATCCTGGAAGCCAGGAACGCGGCATGACCCCTTCCTTCCCCTCCCCAAATCCGCAAGGATGATAATTCCCTTTAGGGGATTGTTGCCTGCGGATTTGGGGAGGGTTTGGAAGCAAGTAGGAGACCGTAACGCATGACTAAAATCGCGATTCTCTACTTCTCGGGAACTCGAGTCACGGAAGAATACGCCGGCGTCATCCACGGCGAATTGGCACGGCTCGGCTGCGATGCGGAGCAGGTCAACCTCACCGCGTTCGCCGCGCGCCAAAAGCCGTTCCCCGCGGCCGGCTTCGATGCTTTCATCTTCGGCATGCCGGTGTACGCCGATTTCCCGCCGCGCGTGATGAGCGAATGGCTCCCGACCCTGCGCGGCGGCGGAAAACCGTGTGCATTATTCGTCACCTACGGCGGCCGGACACCCGGACACGCCCAGTATCATATCTACACTCTCCTGACTCAGGCCGGGTTCCGAGTCCGGCTTTCGGCGGAATTCCTGGGCAGGCACACTTTCAACGTCGCCGGCTGGCGGCTGATGCCGGACCGCCCGAACGACGCGGATTTTTCCATCGGACGCGAGTACGCCGCATTGGCGCTCAAGCGCCTCGATCCTGCGAACGCGGATGAATTCTCGCTCCAGAAAACGTTCGGATACGACCTGGCTTGGAAGAATCTGTCGGACGCGCCGGCAAATATGGAACGCAAATGGACCCAGCCGGTGCGGGTGAAGGATTGCTCGCTGTGCGGCGTATGCCAGGCCGAGTGCCCGGCGCAGGCGATGGATGCGCAGAGCGGAAAATCCGATCCGGCGAAATGCATCGAGTGCATGCACTGCATGTACGTGTGCCCCGAGAAGGCGCTGCAAGCCGACGACCGTATCCGTGAGTTTTATCCGTCCTTCCTCGGGGAATGGGGAATGACAGACGAGATTCTCGCCCATAAACAAAGCCGGATCATCGCCGCGGGATGGCAAGCCGCGGCGTGATTTCTCCTCCCCTCCAGACCTGACAGGTCTTAAGACCTGTCAGGTCTGGAGGGGATTGATTGGCATTCTAAATCTTGTTTTTATAAGGAGACTCACCATGACCACAACATCCAACCGTGTTCTCGGACGGTCCGGAATCGAAGTCAGCCCGATGGGGCTGGGCTGCTGGGCGATCGGCGGACCCTGGACCCTGACCGGCACTCCGGCGGGCTGGACCGATGTCGACGACGCCGAATCAATCCGCGCGATCCATGCCGCGCTGGACCTGGGGGTGAATTTCTTCGACACCGCCGCCAACTACGGGGCCGGCCGCAGCGAGCGAGTCCTCGGCGAGGCCGTCAAGGACCGCCGCGCGAAGGTCGTCATCGCCAGCAAGTTCGGGTACAAGGTCGACGAAGCCGCCAAGGCGGTGACGAATTACGGCCAGCCGGAGGAAGACAGCGACGCCGCGCCGCACATCCGCGAGGATCTCGACCGCACCCTCCGGCGGCTCGGCACCGATTA
>CAZYSF010000484.1:0-4369 GCA_964649635.1 uncultured Anaerolineales bacterium
CTGTTCGCTGACGACGAAGCCCGCAAACGCCGCCGCGACGCCCACGATCGCAAAGGTGGCGATCTTGGTGCGCTCCACATCCACGCCCATCAGACGGGCGCTATCGACGTTGTCGCCGACCAGATAGACATGGGCGCCGAATTTATGGTGGTTCAAGAAGAACCAAACGATGACGCCGAAAGCGATGGTCCACAGGAACTGCGCGGGGATCACGCCGAGGAAGCGGCCGACGAAAAGGTTGTACAGGATGGTGTCCTTCACCACCGTCATGCCCAGTCCCTGGCCGTCCGTGACCACCAGTACCACGCCCCGCCAAAAGAATTGCGTGCCGATGGTCGTGACCAGGGAAGGTATTCCCAGTTTGACGACGATGAAGCCGTTCAGCCATCCGGCGAACAAACCCGCCAAAAGGCAGGCAAGAAAACCCAGGTACACGCCCAACTGGGGATTCGTCTCTCTCAGCGCGATGAAAACCAAGGAAAATGCCGCCATCCCCCACGCCATGATCGATCCAAAGGAAAGGTCGATCTCCTTCGCCACGACGACCAACGTCAACGGGATCGCCATCAAGGCGAAGTAGGGGGTGGTGGACATCAGCGAGTTATAGATGGCGTATGAGCCCCAGGTCAGCGGCGACCTCCAGAAGAAAAACGCCCAGAGTAGCAGGGCGACGAATACAATCGCGATCTGCAAAGCGTACTTGCGGAGCAGCCTTGCCAACTTTCCCCTTTCCTTGGCGGGCGAGATCGGTCTTTCGGTGGAATTTGCTGAAGCCATGGGGTATATACCTCCCTACCGTTCCTTCGGATGATTGGTTTCCAGTTGGCCGGTTTGGGCGAGATGTGTTAATCGGTCGATGAGTTCATCGAATTTTAATTCGCCCTTCGAAAACTGGCCTGCGATCGTGCCGCGGTCGAGCACCACAATGCGATCCGCCACCGGGTAGACGTGGACGATGTTGTGATCGATAAAAATCGCCGATTTTCCGGCCTGTTTGATGCCGTCGACAAAATCCAGGCATTTTTTGGTCTCGGAGATCGAAAGCCCCATCGTCGGTTCATCGAGGATGATCAATTCGGCTTCGAAGTAGAGCGCGCGGGTGATGGCGACGCCCTGCCGTTCGCCGCCGGAAAAGGTGCCGACAGTGGATTCCGGGGTTACCGCCGAGGAGGTGAATCCCATGGCGGTGGACATGAGCCTGCGTGTTTCCCGAACCATCCCGCGTTGATCCAGTACCCCCAGGCGGTTGGAGAGTTCGCGGCCCATGAAAATATTCCGCCACAGGGATTGCAGGTCGGCCAGCGCCCGCTCCTGGTACACCACTTCGATGCCCAAATCGCGCGCTTTCGAAACGGATAGGTGGCTGACCCTCTCCTGCTTCCAGAATATCTCTCCGCCGGGATCCGGGCGGTGATAGCCGGTGATGAGCTTGACCAGCGTGGATTTGCCCGCGCCGTTGTCGCCGAGCAAACCCACGATCTCGTTGGCTCCCACTTCGAAGTTCACGTGGTGGAGGGCGGCCACCTCGCCGAATGTCTTGGAAATGTTTTTCATCTGGAGCACGTATTCCATGGAACCACCTCGCTAGTCTTCGCGGCGCGGGGCGTACGCCCCGCGCCGCGATGGGCCGCAACCCGGTCGTCACCGGATTGCGCGAACCGTCCGCGCGCCCCCGTATTTTATCGGATGTTCTTTTCCGCGAGCGGCTTGATGATGGCGATGTTGTCCTTGGTGACAAATCCCGCGCCGGTGTTGATATCCAGGCCCGAGAAACCGTACACGCTGGTCAGGCAGATGTTCAGGATGGGAAGGTATCCCTGCAGCCACGGCTGCTGGTCGATCACCAGGCCGGTGTACCCGCTCTCGATCGCAGAGGCCGTCGCGGCGGAAAGATCGAATCCGGCGATGGCGATGGAGCCCGGAGCTTTGCCGGCCGCATTCATGTACACTTCGGCCGATGCGGTCAAACCGCCGTGATCCAGCACGATCAGTTTGACGTCGGGATGCGACGAAACATAGCCGCTGAAGGTCGGAGCGCCCGAGGGCGGATCCGAGTTGGTGGCATCGTCGATCTCGAGATTGTCAACCACCAATCCGGCCGCCTCCAGGGCGTCGATAATGCCCTTGGTGCGCAGGCCGCGGGTCGGCTGGGAAAGGAGTCCCCATACCATCGCGCGGTCGCCGGCTTTGAGGTTGAAGTAGGATACGGACTTGGCGCCCAGCGCATAACCCGCCGGATAGTTCTTGGCGCCGACATACCCGAATCCGTCGCCGGCATATTTCTCCTGCGCCAGCGGCAGCTCGGAGTTCTGGCTGGTCACGATGATGCCTTTGCTTACGGCATCGTCGATCAGCGCATCGAAGGCCTCATCGCCCGGATGGCCCATCACGGCGATGCCGTCCGGTTTGGTCGCGGCCACTTCGCTGAATTGCTGAATCATCTTCTGCGGATCCCAATCCGACCACACATAATCCACCTTGGGGCCCAGATCCGCCTCGGCCTGCCGGGCGCCGTTGTACACGTTCACCGCAAACACGCCGCCCTCCGGGCCGCCTGGGAAGAATACGATGCGCTTTCCGGCGCACCACTTCGCGGCGGCAGCCTGCGCCGTGGGGCACGGCGCGGCGGTGGGACATGTTCCGGTCCCCGAACCCGTGGAGGGCGCGGTGGTGGGATTGGCCGATCCGCAGGCAACGAGAATGCCGGCGAGAAGGACCGCTCCCAAGAGGGAGATCAGTGCAACGCGTTTCATTTTTCCTTCCTCCTAGTTGGGTATGTTCAGTTTCTGCGCGAATGATGGAGTACCGTGCGGTTGTGGGGAGATCTCGGCGGAAAGGCCGGGAGGCGAACCGCGCTCACGCAGGCGACTCCGGAATTTCGGAAGCGGGAGCTCCTCCGGAATGCCGGGAGAAAACCGCATCCTTCCTTCCGGACCGTCTCAAGAACCGAGATATTGCACCTCCTTTCACTGTCCGTCAAATGTGAAAAAAACTTGTTTTGTCGAATGAACACGGCAGGAGAGATAAACCCATTCTAGAGGGGGTTAGGTTTTGGGCTAGTCGGTTTTCCCCCAACCGGGGGATGAGATTCCCCCGGTTTTTTCGGGGGGAATCCCCCGCGCCTGGATGTTTTTTCCCGGGTATAGTTTAATGAACCTATGTTTCAGGTCCTATTGGCGGATGATCATGCCGTGGTGCGTGCCGGTTTGCGGAATTCACTGGAAAATATTCCGCAAGTCCGGATTGTCGGCGAGGTCGGGGATGGGATCTCGCTGGCGGAAGCCCTGGTCCGGCTCCGGCCGGATCTGCTGGTGGTCGATGTGGCCATGCCGGATTTTGAACCACTGGGGGCCATCCGGGGAATAAAGACCGATTTTCCCGAATTAAAAATACTCATCGTAAGCGCATACGACGACGAGGCGTATGTGGTGGGCTTGCTGGATGCGGGGGTAAACGGGTACCACCTGAAAGATCAGCCGCTTTCGGATTTGCAATTGGCCGTCCAGCGGGTACTGTCCGGGGAACGCTGGATCTCCAGCCCGCTGATCAGCCGCCTGGTCCACCATCGCCCCGTGTCGCATGCGCCCTCGGTCCCCGCTCTCACCCGCCGGCAGCGTGAGTTGCTGCGCCTGCTGACCCAGGGGTGCGACAACCGCAAAATTTCCCAAATCATGGAACTCAGCATCAAGACGGTGGAGAATCATCTGACCATTCTCTACCGCACCCTGGATGTTAACAGCCGCTTGGAAGCGGTGAACTATTCCGCCCGCCACCCGGAAGTGCTGGGCGTGGCGGGGCACGATGTGGCGCAGGCGCGACCTTGCCCGGAGGCCGCCATCAACATCCTGGTGGTGGATGACAGCATCCGCTACCGTCAGCAACTCTGCCGGCTGATCGGAAACGCGTCCCCGTCCTCCTGCCTTTTCGAAGCGGAGGACATCGCCGAAGCCGTCCATCTGGCCGAGCGAATCCACCCGCAGCTGGCGCTGGTGGATGTCGTGCTTCGTGACGAAGATGGCATCCAGTGCGTCCGCCGGTTGAAAATTGTTTCTCCCGGCACGCGCATCGTGCTTATCAGCGCCTATCCCGATCGGGAATTCCGCCGGATCGGGTTGGAAGCCGGAGCCGTCGCCCTGCTGGATAAGAAGGATTTGGATCGGGCCGCCGTGCGCCAGGTGCTGGAGGACGCGTTGGGGTAAGAGGGAAGATGGTTCGTCATGCCCGCGTGTGCGCAGCGGGCATCCAGGAAGCGACGAGTTGAAACCATTAACAATTCCAGACTGAATTCCCGCTTAAAGCACGCGGGAATGGCGAACGTCAGCCCGCATGTACGCGGCGGGCATCCAGGAAGCGACGAGTTGAAACCATT
>CAZYSF010000485.1:0-1751 GCA_964649635.1 uncultured Anaerolineales bacterium
TCAATGCCTTTTTCAACAACCTGCTAATTATATTTTTCGTGCCTTTACGGTTCCCCTTCCTGCTCTCCGTGGACAATATTAACCCCGGATTCCCAATAAGCGCCCCACGCGGTCCGATCCGCCCGCTAGCAGCCAGCGGCCGTCCGGAGAAAACGCCAGGCCGTTCACCCAGCCGTTATGGGCCGGGATTACCCGGATCAGCGTGCCGTTTTGCAGCGACCAGAAGCGGATCGCCCCTTGAATTCCTCCCGCGGCCAGGAGCGAACCGTCCGGCGAAATGGTCAGGCCGAAAACCGAACTCATATATCCGGAAAAGGTCCGGAGGACTATCCCCTGCGCCAGATCCCAGACCCGGATATCCCCCCGGTCGTCGCCGGCCGCGAGCAGCGATCCGTATACCGCCAAACACCAAACCGCGGGATTCCCGGACTCGGACAGTTCCTCCGGCGTTTCCGGGTGCTCGGGATTCCAGATCCATATCGATCCGTCGCCGAGTCCGCCGGCCAGGAGCGGTTTCGATCCTTCCGTCGGCGAAAAGAACGCGAGGCTGGTGATCCGGGCTGGGACGGGGATCGTCCGGCTCTCTCCGGAATCCAGATCCGCCAGGAGCAGCACGCCGTTTCCTCCGGCGGCCAGGGTTTTCCCATCCGGGGAAAAAGCGAGCGCACCCGCCCCCATCACGCGGTACTCCTTCCGGGAAGCGCGCGTATCCAGATCGAACAGGCGGACTATTCCGGGCAATCCGTCCGCGGCGGCGAGAATCCCGCCGCCGGGCGAAAATTCGGCGGACCGTTCGGCCGTGCTGGCCGGCCGCGGATTTCCGATCGGGAACACTTCCCCATCGGCGAAATGCCACAGGTATGTCACCCCGTTTTCCGCGCTCAGCGCAGCCCATTCCCCGCTTGGATGAAACGACGCGGAGCGAAAACCGCCGGGCATATCCGCGAAGTTCCGGATTTCTCCAAGTGATTGCGCGTCCAGAATGATCGCCCGTTCGCCGATCGAGACCGCGACCAGAAGGGTATCGTCGGGGGAGTACTGCAGCGAGTCGATTTTCGTGAAGGTGGCGGCCCTTTCCCGGATCAGGGTTCCCGTAACCGGATCCCATAGTTTTACCGTGCCGTCGCCGGCGCTGGTTGCGAGCCGGTCTCCCTCGGAGGTCCAGGCGGCGCTCCATGCGCCGTAGGCATGCCCCTTCAGGAGCGCCAGCGGCTCCCCGGCCGCATAATCCCACAATTGAACCGTGCCGTCACCGCAAGCGGAAGCCAGGCGGCTTCCATCCGGCGAAAAGGCGATTCCAAAAAGCAGCCCGAATTGGGTTTGCCAGTGCGGAAGCTCCTCTCCTGTCTCCAGATCCCAGCGGGAGAGATACCCCTGGTCGCCGCCCGTCACCAAAACCGAATCATCCGGTGAAAAAGCAAGGCTGCGGATTCCGTACCCCCAATACCCCAGCAGTGGATTGGTGAACCGATGGCGGGCCAGCCCGGATTCCAAGTCCCATACGGCGACGGATCCGTCCTCTGCGCCCGACGCTAGAAATGCCGATGGCCGGCCGGCCCGTGTCCACCCTGAGAAAGCGAGTCCGTGCACCGGCCGCGAGTGCCAGAAGAGCCGGTGTAATGTTTCTCCCGATTCGGCATCAAGGACCAGCACGGTTCCATCCTGCATCCCGGCCGCCATCCATTTTCCGTCGGGAGAATACAACACCGCCAGGACGGGCGAAGAGAAGGAGTAAGCGGCAACCGCCGTCC
>CAZYSF010000486.1:0-4468 GCA_964649635.1 uncultured Anaerolineales bacterium
GATTGGCCCTCCAGCCCCAGTTCATCCACAACGACCATCTGCAATTGGAGGTCGGCGCTTTCGGCGTATGGCCGCAGGTCCCAGCGGATCCCGCCGCACGCGGCCGAGCATTCACCCACCAGTTCATGATCGGCGAAGAGCCGCATCGCGGCGATCCCGCGCGGATGCCCGTCGGGGAAGGTCACCTCGGCTCGCAGTTCGATCGAATCCGGAAGATACGCCTCCACCGGCTGCGAGACGTCGCTGCCCCGGCGCGTCAGCCGCTCCGGAAAATCGGTCCAGGCCACGTCGGGCGGCTGGACCGCGACGGAAAACCGGAGCGGCGCCGTCTCGGCCGTCAGCTCCGCGCGCGCGAGGGAGGCGGTCAGGGCATGCTCGCCGGGGGTAGCGATCGACGAGCGGTACTCCACCCGGTATTGGGTGCGCTGGGTGGCGATCATCCCGAGCACCGCCGCGGTGCCGGCGGCGCTTTCCAGTGCGACGGAGTATCCGCCGCACTCGGCCGCGAGCGCCGCGAACGCATCCATATCCCCCTTGACGGAAGGCTCCACGCGCCCGGACCAGATCCCGAACAGCGTCGCGTGCAGCTCGAGCGCGCGCGGGCACAACCCCCGGCCGATATTCCCGCTGAGGGCGAGTTTGGATGCGGAAAAGACTATCAGCAGCGCGCGCATCCCCGGGCGCGGGCTCGGGTCGGCGGCCGCGCCGAGCGCATCGACCAGCAGCGCATCCACGGTCCGCGCCGAGGGGAGTTTCGGCGCATAGGCTCTCAGGCCTTCGAGAAACACTTCCGGGTCCGACGCGTGGGAAACGGCAATGCCCTCCGGCGTGATGAGGGTCAGGTCGTCCGACCCGTTTTGCGGAAACGTCCCCAGCCAGTCGGTCATCGCGCGGCGAAGACGCTGGATGCGGGTTTCGCCGTCCGGAAGCGCGTAGGTTATATCCAGGCCGGGATCGATCACCACCACCAGCCGCAGCCCGGTTTGTTCCTCGGTCAGGACCACGTTCCGGGCGGGGGCATCATCTTCCTTTAATAGGATATCGTCCGCGGTCAGGCCCGCCAGCCGTGCCCCGAGGGGATTGGATACCGACAGGTACGCATGAATTTGGGGAAATTGGGAATTATCGAGATCGAACAGGAAGGCCGCATCCCCCTCCGCGCCGGCGACGGATCGGAACGGCAGGAGGGTGGCGATCGCCATCAGCAGGAAAACAGCCGGCAGGCGGATCCGATTCACAGGGGGGATTCTACCGCACCGCTCTGTTTTTCCACCAATCACTAGGAATGGGAGGACGAGCTATAGGTAAAGGGCATGCTTTCGTGGTGATCTCATACCGAGGCAATAAAGGCCGCCGGGGAATCGACAAATCCATTTATGAGAATGTTTATTGTTGCGGACGAGAAACCGATTCTTCGAGGCGATGAAAAAAAAACTCAAAATATCTTTCCTTCCAGGTTCTTCGCAATGACCAGAAAAGCGACCCGCGGTTTGTTTTTCTACGGGAAAAATTCATAACAACTCCCGAAATACGGGGCGAGGAACAATCAGTCCTCATATTTCGATCCTTGAGATCGGTCGTATAATAGCCGCCAGGTATTTGTAAAAACCACCGGAATACAAAAACCGTATTTTTCTCCAACCCAGGAGGGATAGCATGAAGCCGATCCGCGTCTTGCCCTGCATCCTCATCTCGATAACAACCTTCTTCCTTGCGGGATATTTGGATCTCAGTCCTTCAATCGCCGATCCGGAGCCGCTGCGGGAAGGTATCATCGACGGCGGGGTCGCGGCGATGGATCCGAACCTTTTCTCCTCGGGGCCGGCCGAGCTTTTCCCCCTGACCATTCAGGAACCTGATGCCGCCGAAAAAGCAAATACCGGCGCGCGCAGCGAGGGCAAATCCTCGCGGAACAGCTTCCGCCCGAATCCGGCGCCTGTAAACATTTCAAACCTGGACATGGGTTTCAATCACACTTGCGTCGCCACCGACGGCGGGGTGGTGAAATGCTGGGGGATTAATTCAAGCTACCAATTGGGGGATGGGACAAACCAAACCCGGCTCACTCCGGTGAACACCGTCCTGGCAGAGGAGATAAGTCAAGTCGCCACGGGATGGTATGGAACCTGTGTCCTGACCGAGGCGGGCGGCGTAAAGTGCTGGGGAGCATCCGGATTGTTGGGGGACGGCACCATACCCCCGCCCTATATTAAGGCCGCCCCGGTGGATGTCGTCGGATTATCCAGTGGAGTCCAGGCTATCACCGCCGGCAATTCTCACGTTTGCGCCCTGCTGGACGACGGCGGCGTGAAATGCTGGGGTTCCAACGAATACGGCCAGTTGGGCGATGGCAGCACACAGAACAGATACACGCCTGTCGACGTCCCCGGTTTGGGCGGCGGCGTGCTGGCGATCGAGGCGGGAGGGTACCATACCTGCGCGATCACGTTTATCGGCGGGATTAAATGCTGGGGCCGCAACGGCGGGGCACTGGGAGACGGCACGGGTGAAAACCGATCTACACCTGTCGATGTGGTCGGGTTTGCAGGCGTTGCCATCGATTTGTCGGCCGGGCTTTCCCACACCTGCGCCGTCAAGGGAGGGGGCGGGATCATGTGCTGGGGAAGCAACCTGTATGGAAGAATTGGGAGCAGTGACGGCGAGTCGCATTCGACAGCCGTCGATGTGGATGGGATCACCAGCGGCGCGACCGCGGTATCGGCGGGCACCGACCACACCTGCGCCATCGTCTCGGGCGGTGTGAAATGCTGGGGAAGGAATGTGTATGGCGCGGTCGGTGACGGGACCTATAACAATTTCCGGTTGAAACCGGTGGATGTCATCGGATTGGAAGGCGGCGCGATCGGTATAACCGCGGGAGAACAATCCACCTGCGCCATGATTTCCAATGGCGGCGCGATGTGCTGGGGCTGGAACCAGGGCAGGTTGGGGGATGGCACTTCATACGATAGATATCTCCCGGTGTCCGTTGTTGGACTAGGCGTAAAGAAATGGACCGTGATGGTGTATATGGGCGGAGATGGTCTTGATGGGGTTGAACGTTATGCGTTGGATGAGTTCAATGAGATGGCCGAAGTCGGCTCCGGGATAAATCTCAACATGCTCGTTCAATTGGACCGGATCGGCGGATATGATACACGGTACGGTGACTGGATAAATACGCGAAGGTTTTATGTAACCCTTGGCATGGAACCCACCGCCGCCAACGGGAAAAGCCTCGGCGAAAAGAACACAGGCGATCCGGCAGTCTTATCTGATTTTATTACATGGAGTATGGAAAGTTATCCGGCCGAGCACTACTTCTTGATCCTGTATGGTCATGGAGACGGTATCGAGATCGTCCCAGATTCCACGGATGTAGATGAATTAACCATATGGGAGCTGCAAAGCGTCCTGGAACAAGTAACCAACAATGGGTTACAACCGTTCGATTTAATTGGTTTGTGTGCATGCGATATGGCGACCATCGAAACGGCCACCCAGCTGATCCACAACGCGGGCGACGAACCTGCATCCCGCCCATATGCTAAGTTCCTGATCGCATCACAAGACGATGTGATAAACCTCCCATATATCCCAAATGGATTTAATTTCCATTTTATTATGGAGGAATTAGAAAACACTCCCGAGAAGCCTCTGGATGAATTGGTCGTGGGATTCGTCAATAAATATGATTTTCCTGATCAATTGAATGCTTTAACTCTATCCGCCGTGGATTTGGGCAGACCCTATGATGAATTAATACTTAAAGTAAACAACCTCGCAGCGGCGCTTGTTGCCGAGGGTTATACCGATCCGGTTCAGATAATAAACGCCAGAAATGGGGCACTCGAATTCGGGTTGAAGGGTAATTTTATCGATTTATACGATTTCGCCCAGCAACTCGTGATCAACGTCGACAATGAAAACATCGTGGAAGCAGCTCATGCGGTCATGACCGCCATCGGTGATGGCGATTGCGAACCCGATACGCTGTATGAAACGGTTATTTGCGAAGCTTATGATGCCACTCATTACTCCGTTCATGTGCCACACGGAATTTCAATATATTTTCCAAGAACAGAAGCGGGGTACAAGAGCGATTATGACGGAACCCAGGGTTTGCTTCAATTCACCGCCATAACCGAATGGGATGAATTTCTCCACGAGTTTTATTCCACTCCGGAAACCCATACCGTCAGTGTGAACGTCCTGAATACCGACAACGTTCCGGAAGCCGGTCTCAACGTATACGTCTTCAACGGCACGACCTACGCCAACGTCAGCGGGAAAACCGATGCCAACGGGCAGGTGACCTTCACCCTCCCGGGTGGCTCCTACCGCTTCCGGGCGGATAAGAACGGCACGCAATTCTGGAGTGGAACGGGGAATCACTGCGATCTGCCGGGGTGTGCGTCGGCAACCATCACAACGACCATTCCCATAACAGTAACCGTCTTGAATACCG
>CAZYSF010000487.1:0-3551 GCA_964649635.1 uncultured Anaerolineales bacterium
CCAAACTGCCCGGCCAGGGGACCGGGCTGGGCCTCTCGGTCTGCCACCAGATCATCAAACAGCACGGCGGCACGATCCTCGCCGAGAGCGAGGCCGGTCACGGCACGCGGTTCACCGTTACCTTGCCCATTCCGTAAACCATCCGATATCAATTATTAGATCGTCATCCCTGCGCCTGCCCTCGCGGTATATTCCGGCTCGCATTTGTTCTTTGAGCCGGAATGGTTGCGAAACGAGGTGGTTTACTCGGGCATCCAGCAGCTTTCTTCGAAAGTCACTGGACCCCGGCTAGGAGCACGCCGGGGTGACGAAGGGTTTGTCATGCCAGCGCGTTCCTCCCCCGCCGGATGCGGCGGATGATTTTCCAGACGGCAAATCCCAAGATGACGATCAGCAGCAAGCCTGTTCCGATTTCTTCGAAAGTCACTGGACCCCGGCTAGGAGCACGCCGGGGTGACGAAGGGTTTGTCATGCCAGCGCGTTCCTCCCCCGCCGGATCCGGCGGATGATCCGCCAGACGGCAATTCCCAGGATGACGATCAGCGGCAAGCCTGTTCCGAGCAGGATCTTTGCCAAAAGCGGGAAGCTCATGGCGGGTTTGAAATCCATCGGCAGGTAGGTGTAGAGTGAGTCGTCCGCCGTGCCGGTTTCGAAGAAGCTGGTCAGCAGGCGCTTTCTGGCTGCGGATTGGAAACTCCAGAAATCACCGACATGCCCCTGTTCGGAGATGATCACGTGCCTCCCCTTGTTTAAAGAAGGCAGCAGCTCCTGCTCGGCGAATTGGGCCGGGGTGGAGAAATCGACGCTGCCGCTGATCAGCAGGGTTTCGACATCGCTCGGGTGGATCATGCGATATTCCTCGGGCATGAGGAAAGACGGCCAGTTGTCGGGCGCTGTACCCCAGATCAATTCCGACATCGGCGCTCCGAGGATGAAGCCGGCTGCGGTCACTTCGCTCCGGTAGTCCCGGCCGGGTTCATAGTCGGCGCTGCTGCCGATCGCCAGGAACTCGCCCCAGGTCATCATATTCGGCAGTATGAAATCATAGGCCAGCGACATCAGCGCCAACCCGCTCGGGTCGCCTTTCTCCGCCGCCAGGTAGGCGTCGAAGATGATCGGCGCGCTCGTCCGGTGAAAAAGCATGAAGTTGGCAACCAGGCGGACCTTTCCGGAGTCGATTGGAATGCCCATCCAACTGGCCGGCATGGAACCGTTGATCGTACGCATGACGGCGGCCAGATCCGGAGTGCGCGCAAGGCATGCGGAATCCTTTCGGCACAGTTCGGCATATTGCTCGATCTGGGAGTCGAGAGTGGCCGGCAGCCAGAGGAAGTGGCCGGGCGGGTTGACGCCGATCATCGCGCTGCGCAGCAGCTTCTGCGGGTGCATGTAGGCGTAGATCTGCGCCACGCGCGTCCCGTAACTTTCACTGAGCAGGTCGATGCGTTCATATCCCAGCCCGGCCCGTGCGGCTTCCATGTCCTCGACGACTTCCGGAATGGTATAGCCGCGCAGATCGACCCCCTTGGATTCCAGCTGGGACGCGCAGGCGGCGGCCGCCTCGCCGATTAGGTCCAGAGATTCCGGGCTGAGCAGGTTATCCCCGTATCCCCGCGACGCGTCGGCGAAATTGGGGCAATCCAGCTTCGGGGTTCCGTCCACGCCGCGGTAACCGACTTTCACATAATCATGATTATCCAGCAGCCAGGTCGGGGGATTCGCGCTCATATTGCTCGTCCCGGGTCCGCCGCTGAGATAAAAGATCGGCTCGGCCGGATTTTGCGCGGGCGAATGGATCCGCTGGACAGGCAGGGCGATCAGCCGCGCGGCCGGGTCGCCGCGATACTCGGGGACGATCAAAGTCCCGCAGTCGGCGGCGTACTCGATCTTGTTAATGGTGACCGTGCAGGGCTCGAGAAACAGATCCCCCGCCTTTGCCCCCGGCGGGACCGTCACGGCTTTCGATGGCGACGGACGCAGCCAAAACACGGCTGCAACGGCCAGCACAACCATGAGTAAAACGACGATATAAAAAACCATATTGCGACTCTTATGATTACGGATCGGTGTCACGGGAATTTCTCCTTGGAATGATCAAGATAGGTGATGCCAATCGGCATTCGAACGCGCCGTTTTAATTACACAACAATCCACGGCATGGCGGGGCAGGCTGTCCCGCGGATTTGCCAATCCGGTGAACAGCTTGCCGCGCGGCCGCTCATTTTTTAGGAACCTCCCCTTTCTTTATCTGGGCGATAACATGCTCAGCCCATTCCAGATTGGCCCGCATGGTGCGTTTGCCAAGATCCAAGGTCGACAGCCAGAAATACGTCTCGCGCGGCGATCCGATTTGATTGACGAATCCTTCAAATTGATCCGGCGCCTTGTCGTACACTTTCAGAATCCCGCGCATCATCATGGCGAAGCCTTCGAACTTGGCCAGTATCTGTTTGTCCTTCAATTGGCCGATGAAGAAGACCTGTACCAAAGCGGCGCTGCGGGTCGGATCCATCGGCGGAGCGGCCGCCATCCAGATCGCCAATTCGCGGCGACCGGATTCTGTGATGTGATACACCTTGCGATCGGGCCGGCTGGTCTGTTCGACCTTCTCCATGCGGATGAAGCCTTGTTCGGTCAAACTGCCCAGCGTGCGGTATATCTGGCTCTGGTCGGCCGGCCAGAAGTGCCGGACGGTGGTATCAAATGTCTTTTTGAGGTCGTACCCCGAAAAAGGTTGATAGTTCAGGAAACCCAGAATGGCATGGCCTAACGACATATACGATCCTCCTAATATAGGAATAGTCCTATATAATGCAGCGCATATAATAATTACCCTAATTCGAGATGTCAAGCCGCCGGTAATAGAAGAATCCGGACGCGCTTTCACCCGGGAGCCACCATGCGCCGGGATGGGGCCTGTCTCGCCGAAAAGGGATTCGTAATTTCCATCTACGGTCTTCTATTAATGGAAACGGCGCATCCGTTATGGATTTGGCCGCAAGGCCGGGCGAGCCGGGATGTTACAATAATTAAAACCACAGATGGAAGCGAGCCCAGCGGGAGCCGGTTATCCGCGCGGGCTCAGACGGTCAATCCGGGAGGATATCCATGAAGAAGTGGGGTCTGATCATTCTGCTCCTGCTCGCATCCTGCGGCGGTTCGTCGGATCCGGCCGCGGTCGTGGAGGAATATTTCCGCGCGCTGGTGGAGAAGGACGCCACCCGCGCGGTGACGCTTTCCTGCGCAGCCTGGGAAAGCGGCGCGCGCACCGATGTCGACACCTTCGCCATGTATCCGGCCGAATTGGTGGACGTCGCCTGCCAGGACGCGGGAGCGGAGGGCAATGCCCACCGCGTGAAGTGCACCGGCAAGGTCATCCTGGATTACAACGGCGAGAAGCAGGAGATAGATCTTGCGGGCCGCGATTACACCGTCGTGCAGGAGGGCGGTGAATGGCGGATGTGCGGGTATCAATGACGCCGGTAAAAATCCTCCGGGAGCTTATCTCGCGGGAGAATTTCAGCGCGATCCTGGTGTGCGCGGCGCTGATC
>CAZYSF010000488.1:0-2014 GCA_964649635.1 uncultured Anaerolineales bacterium
AGGTCATCGTGGGCGCGCCGGCCGAGGCGCCGGAGAAGCTGGTCTCTGATTACCTCGCCGGGACGCTGAAGCCGGGGGAAAATGTCTGCGATCACTGATCGCTCCGGAGCCTCGAAACCGGGAGGCGGCCATGCCGATGCCTGATCACCTCCGCCGGCTGCGGCAATGCGTCGGGCATGACCTACTGATGAGCCCTGCCGCGGCTGCATGCATCCGGGATCCCCAGGGCCGCATCCTTCTGCTGCGGCGCAGCGACGGCGAGAACCTGTGGAGTTTCCCCGGCGGTGCGATCGAACCGGGCGAGCCGGCCGGCCGGGCGGTCGTGCGCGAGGTGTTCGAGGAAACCGGGCTGCACGTCGAACCAATGGGCTTGATCGGAGCCTATACCGACCCGGCTTACATTTTCGCGTATCCCAACGGCGATCAAGTACAGCCGATCGTAATCTTTTTGGAATGCCGGATGTCCGGGGGAAATCTCCGCCCGGACATGGACGAGATCGTGGAGGCCAAGTATTACGGACCCGGCGATGAATTACCGCCGCTGCTTCCCTGCTGCGCCGCCAAGGCCAGGGATGCGTTCGCGTTCCAGGGACAGGCCTTTTTCCGTTGAAGCGGAAATCGACTCCGGACAATCGGATCGGGTGAGGTTTTCTTGTATCTCAATGCATGAATATGACACACGCAAATCCCGTTGGACTTCTTTTAATTACAGCCTATGGCGCGTTGGTTTCCGGATGCACTGGGACGGATCTTCCTGCTTCCCTCGCACCTCCCGCCGCCGGCGCCCTCACGGAATCAGCCGTCCCCTTCCTCCCGCAGGCGGAAACCGTCATCCTTCCATCGGTACCCATGGCCTGCTCATCCGTTCCGCTCCCTTCCGAAATAAAAGAGGTTCCAACGAGGCTGCCTATGACCTCAACGCCAATGCCTTCATTAACCGTCACCATTCTCTACAACAACATCGCCTCCGATCAGCGACTGCAGACCGACTGGGGTTTTGCCGCGCTGGTGGAATATCAGAATGAGATCCTCTTGTTCGACACCGGCGGAAACGGTTCGATCCTGCTTCGGAATATGCGGACGATGGGGGTGGATCCTCTGCGGATCCAGGACGTCGTCCTTTCCCATGCCCACAGCGACCATACCGGGGGGTTGAACGTGTTCCTGGAGGCCGCGGCGCGGCCGCCGGTGTATTTGCTGTCGGAGTTCGGGGCGTCGTTCATCCAATTGACGAAGAATCGCACCGAAATTGTCGAAGTATCTCCCGGAATGGAAATATCCCCGGGCATCCTCACCACGGGGAACGTGGGCGGAACCATCCCCGAACAGGCGCTCCTGATCCGCACCGGGAAGGGAATGGTAGTGATCACAGGCTGCGCCCATCCGGGGATCGTTCGGATCGTGGAGAAAGCCGTCGAGCTGACCGGCGAACCGGTGTATCTGGTCCTGGGCGGATTCCATCTTCGGAATCTGAGCGACGCACAGATTGCCGCGATCCTGGGCGAGTTCCGGCGCCTGGGCGTGCAGAAAGTCGCGCCCTCGCACTGTACGGGCGAACGCACCATCGAGCTGTTCGCCGTTGAATACGGCGAGGATTTCCTGCGCACCGGAGCGGGAAGCATCGTCCGCGTGGAGGAATGAAACATGAACGATAATGCGGGCCGGACTCCGGTCCACAAGGAGAAACGCAATTTTCCGGCAAGTTGGCCGTTTATCGCCGCGCTCTTGGGCGCCGGTGCCATCCCCTGCCCGGGTTGCGGAACGCCGTTGGGTTTTCATCTATTACCGCTGGCCGCCATCTTCCTCGCCGTCCGGGCGTTCACCCGCTGCGGCAGAAGGAGTGCGAAATCCGCAACGCCCCCGCCGGTTGTTGACTTGGAATCCTTGGCGCCGGAAAACCGGGAACGGGCATGAAGATGCCGGATATGGGAATGTCCGGGGTGTGCTGCGGTCTTCTCATGATCGCATGCTTATTTGCCGCCCATCCCACCCAGGCCGTCCGGGCTCAGACCGG
>CAZYSF010000489.1:0-4531 GCA_964649635.1 uncultured Anaerolineales bacterium
GCTGGTCCTCCACAGCGACAAAATGGATCTTCAGATTCAGAAGGGGCTTTCCTCCAGCGCGGCGATCCGCGTCCTGGCGGCGCGCGCCTTCAACCGGGCTTACGACCTCAAGCTGACCGTGCGCGGCGCGATGGAACTGGCGTACATGGGCGAGATCACCACGCCCTCCCGCTGCGGCCGGATGGACCAGGGTTGCGCGTTCGGCAATCACCCGGTCCTGATGACGTTCGACGGCGACCGGATGGATACCGAAACCCTGACCGTGGCAAGCGACCTGTATTTCGTGGTTGTGGACCTGCAATCCAAAAAAGACACAATGGAGATCCTCAACCGCCTGAACCGCTCCTACCCGATCGCGGACAACGCGGTCGAGCGCGGAGTGCATGAGCTGCTCGGGCCGGTCAACAAACGCATCGTCCACCAGGCGGTGGAAGCGCTGCGCGGGGGCGATGCCCGGCGGCTCGGCGCGCTGATGACCGAAGCCCAGGCGCTGTTCGACCAATACGCAATTCCGGCCTGCCCGGAAGAGCTGACCGCGCCGGTCCTGCACCGGACTCTGGCGCACAAGCCGCTCGCGCCGCACATCTGGGGCGGCAAGGGAGTCGGCTCGCAGGGCGACGGCACGGCCCAATTCATGGCCCGCACCGAAAAGGACCAGCAGGCCGTCATCGAAATCCTCGCCCGGGATCTGCAGCTGGCCGGGTTGGCGCTCACCATGCGCCCGACCCAGCGCATCCGCCGGGCGGTCATTCCCGCCGCCGGGTTCGGCACACGCCTGTTCCCCGCTTCCAAGGCGACCAAGAAGGAGCTCTTCCCGGTCGTCGACCGCGACGGGATCGCCAAACCTGCCATCCTCTACATCGTCCAGGAGGCGCTCGATGCCGGAATCGAGGAAATCGTGATCATTGTCCAGCCGGACGACCTGGACGATTTTCAATCCTTTTTCAACGATCCGGTCTCGGTCGAAAATTTCAACAAACTGCCGAAGCCATTCCAGGAATTCGCCAGCCGCATCCTCGACATCGGCAAGCGCGTGACCTTTGTCACCCAGAAAGCCCAGGAAGGCTTCGGCCACGCGATCTGGTGCGCGCGCGAGGCCGTCGGCGGCGAGCCGTTCCTGCTCATGCTCGGGGATCACCTGTACCGCTCGAAGGGCGAAAAATCCTGCGCCGCGCAGCTGGTCGACGCCTACAACCGCTACGCCACCAACATCCTCGGCCTGCGCAGCACGCCGGAGGATCAGATCGCCAACTTCGGAACGGTGGGCGGGGTGTGGGTCGAGGAAAATAACGTCCTGAACGTCACCGAGTTCGCCGAGAAGCCGACCGCGGACTATGCCCGCAACAACTTGCGCGCGCCCGGGATGGCCGAGGGCGAATACCTGACCGTTTTCGGGCTCTACATCATCCAGCCGCGCATCTTCGAATTACTCGAGGAGCACATCGCCAACAACGTCCGCGAGCGCGGCGAGTTCCAGCTCACCTCGGCCCTGGACCGGCTGCGCCGCGAGGACGGCTTTTACGGGTTGATCATGGACGGCACGCGCTTTGATATCGGCCTGCCGGATTCGTATCTGGAAAGCCTGGCGCTGTTTCGCGAAGGATAAACCCGACCATCGACAAGCGACGACCGACCATCGGGAAAACCAGACCATGGACGATAGACGATGGACGATAGCCGGTGGTTATATTTGGAATGATGCTCGCGGCCGGTTTCCGTGAAGAACGACTCGAAAATCAGTAAGATCTCGGCAATCGACGGTCGCGAAGGACACCTCAATCAAGAGGAACGACCATGGTCTATGGTCTATGGTCAGTCACAATAGAAAAAAGCCGGAGCGAGTGGAATTCGCTCCGGCTTTTTAAGGATTACGGTTATTTCGTGCTGAACCCGAACAGGCGGTATAAGGCGCACCAGCCGGTCAGGCCGGTCAACAGCAGGACAACGCCGGCGACGAGGAAAACCCAGCCCCACGCGCCCGTTACCACCCCTCCGATATTCAATCCCACCAGGACCGCTCCCAGAAGAGCGCGGATGATCCGATCGGCATTCGATTCGTTCGCTTTGAAAATGGCACTCATGGCATCTCTCCTTGAATTTTTCCGGTTTTATAATTCAACCGATTAGATGCCGGGGAACGGGAAAGGTGACAAATGCGACCTTCGACCGTCGACAATCGACAATCGAAGGTCAGATGATGGATGATGGTCCATCGTCCATGGTCTAAGGTCTGGTTATTCCTGATGGTCGATGGTCCGGTGCCACCCCCTCAACCCTCTTTTTTCATTAAATCCGTCAAATCCAACGACTTATACAGCTTCTCCCGTGCTTCTTCCGGCATAGCCGGTTGCGGGAGCCGGTGATACAGGTCGATCGTCCGCCGCAGAGTGTCCACCACGATTCGGCAGTTATCGCATCCGGCCATATGGCGCTCGATTTCGGCGCACAGTTCGGGCGGTGCCTCCCCCTCCGCGAACAGCGACAAACCTTCCAGTAAAGTCCGGCACGATTCATGATTCATCGCCCACCTCCGGCCCCGTCCGCCGGCGACGCAAAGTAGGCGGCGAGGCGCTCCCGCAGCCACAGCCGGGCGCGGTGCAGCCGGGTTTTCACCACGTCCTCCGAGATGCCCAGCGCGGAAGCGGTGCCATCGGTCGGGATATTCTCCAGCTCGCGCATGACAAACACCGCCCTCAGTTTTTCCGGCAGATCACGGATTGCCCGCTCCAATTCCTCCCGGACTTCGGCCTTTTCCAGTTCCTCCTCGGGAAGATCCTTCCAGGCGAAAAGCGCCCGCGGGACCAGCGCCCCCTCCTCCGGCTCGGCCGCTTCCTCGACCGAAACCTCCTCCGGGCGGGCGCGCCGCAGCCGCATCATCGCCGCGTTGTAGGCGATCCGGAACAGCCAGGTGCGCAGGTCGGAACGGCCGTCGAACCGGTCGATACCCTTGAAGGCGCTGAGGAAGGTTTCCTGCACTACTTCCTCGGCCTCTGCCTCATGGCGCATCAGCCGGAGCGCCAGCCGGTATATGCCCGGCGAATGAATCTCAATGCATTCCGCGCAGGCGTTTTTATCGCCCGCCCGGATGCGTTCCATCAGCCCGGCCTCGGATGCCTTATCCGTCATAGGGTTAGATGCCCAGGTGGGGCGAAAGTGACAGCCGCCGCCACGCCCAGCCTTATGGTGCCAGCGATTCTAGGCCTTCAAGCCGGTTTTGTCACCTTCCCGGCAATCCGGCATCTAATGTATACAGCACCAAAATAGCCTGTATTTAGGAGGAACCGTGAACGAACCAATTCATGTTAACGATGCCGCCTTCGAGAAAGCCGTTTTGCAGTCACCGATCCCGGTTTTGGTTGATTTCTGGGCGCCTTGGTGCATGCCCTGCCGAATGGTCGCTCCCAGCCTGGAGAAGCTTGCCAGGGAATACGCCGGGCGCCTCGTGATCGCCAAGGTGAACACCGACGAACATTCGGAATGGGCGATGCACTTCGGCGTGCAGGGAATTCCCACCATGCTCGTCATCCGGGACGGACAGGTGGTTCAACAGCAGGTCGGCGCGCTGCCCTACCCGCACCTCAAACAGTTGATTGACCAAGTGCTGGGCGAAGTGGAGCCGAAGCAGCCGCTGCCGGTCTAGGCGGGCAAAGCCCAAAGGCCCTCCGCGCGCTTGGGCGACGGGGCCCAATTGGCGCCCAAGGCGGGCATGCCCGGGAGGCCGGAAATTCCCGCCGATTCATGTTATAATCCGAAGGTAAGGCATGATGAGCGAAGATCCTGAAAAAAGAAAATAGTCCTCTTCTTGGCACTCGGTCGTCTTCGAATTTCCATCCTCATGCAGAAGCAGAGCAAGACCATCCTGTAATTCAGCCGTAAGTGTACTTAGCAGGACAATGGATGCTTCAGGCAATATTCATTGTCCATCCCAGGAGAAAAGATGGAAACAAAGCTGTTTGTCGGAAATTTGACGTACGGCACCACGGAAGAAGATTTGCAGAAACTGTTCGCAGCATCGGGCGTCGTCAAGTCGGTGCAGATCATCAAAGATCGGGACACCGGGCAGTCGAAGGGTTTTGGATTTGTCGAAATGACGACCCAGGAAGAGGCGCAGAACGCGATCAAGGCGCTGAGCGGCAAGGAAGTTGACGGCCGCGCGCTGACCATCAACCTCGCCCGGCCCCGCGAAGAACGCGGCCCTGGCGGCGGTGGACGTGGCGGCGGACGGGGCGGCGGTCGTGGTGGCGGTGGCGGCGGCGGCGGGCGCAGAGACTGGTAATCGCCGCAACGCCATAAGCAACTGATAAGACGGGCCAAATGGATGGTGCCAAGCGTTTGGCCCGTTTCTTTTTAAGACGGTCGGGCAGGTCCTGTTTAGGGGCACGAAGGATTGACCAAAAAAAATTTCTTGGTGTCCTTCAGGTTTTTTTCGCGTCCTTCGTGCATTCGATTCCACGAAGAAACACCCGAAGAACACGAAGAAATTTTTTATTGCCAGGGTGTTAAAAAATGAAGGAACAGGTGTCATTGCGAG
>CAZYSF010000490.1:0-7264 GCA_964649635.1 uncultured Anaerolineales bacterium
CGATCGGGACGCGCGGATTGAGACTCGCAGGGTCGATGATGATGGTCCGTTCCGAGAGGTACAGGTCCATCATCACGATCACAGGTATCTGATATTTCTCGGCCAGGTTGTGGGCTTCGAACGAGGTGTAGTAGGAGTCGACCGGATCGAGCGCCGCCAGGACCGCCTTCGGAAATTCCCCCTGCGAGGCTCCCAGCGCCTGAAAAAGGTCGCCCTGTTCGGTTTTGGTCGGCAGGCCGGTCGAGGGGCCGCCGCGCTGGGAAAGGATCGCCACCACCGGCACTTCGATCATCCCGGCCATACCGATCGCCTCGGTCATCAGCGCAAATCCGCCGCCGGACGTGCCGACCATCGCGCGCACCCCGGCGTACCCGGCGCCGATCGCCATGTTGATCGCGGCCAGTTCATCCTCGGCCTGCTTCATCACCATCCCGTAGCGGGAGGCGCGCGGCGCCAGCCAGTGCATGATCGAGGTGGCCGGCGTCATCGGGTAGGCCGAATAGAATTTGCAGCCGCCCGCGACCGCGCCAAGGGCCGCGGCCTGGTTCCCGGTGATCATGATCCGGCGCTTGCCGTCCCCCGCCAAGCCGTTCCCCTCCGGCGGAGGAAAATGCTTCTCCGCGAATTCCCATCCCCGGCGGGCGACGGTCACGTTGGTGTCCGAGAGTTCCGCCTTGCGCTTCCCGAATTGGGCGCGGATCGATCCCTCGAAGACCTCCCACGGGAATTCCAGAAGGCGCATCAGCGCCCCGAGCAGAACCGTATTTTGCATGACGGGGTTGCGGGGGAGATCCGCGGTAAGTTCCCCGACCGGAATGCCGCGCAGCGCGGCGACGGAAGGGTCGGCGGGGGGCTTGATGGAGTCCGCGTTGAAAAGGGCGGCGGCTGCCGGCCTTGCCGAGCGGAGGTGATGGTCCAGGATGCTTTGGTTGAGCGCGACCAGATAATCCCAATCCCCGCCCTGGGAAGGGACGGGGTGCATCCCGGCGCGGATTTGCAGCAGCACCTCGCCGCCGCGGATCACCGATTGATAGGAGTTGTGGGCGAAGGCGCCCAACCCATTCCGGGCGGCGGCTCGCATGAATACATCGCCGGCCGAGGCGATCCCCTCCCCGGCTTCACCGCCGATCCAGATCGTGGCTTCCTGTTTGTTGTTCATCATAATTCGGTCGGGCGCCGCATTCCTTTGAGAGCTTAATTTTATCTTACTCCGGGGGTGGGTCAAATCCATGGCAAAGTGTTGGGAATTATCGGTTTTGAGCGGATGGCCGGATACAAAGTGACGGCGGAAATCCTTCGAGTGGTATCCACATTCCGCGGCAATTTCCGGTTGAACGCTTGCGGATTTCCCCGAACCTGCGAAACCCCGCTTTTTAATTTTTCGGATATACTCGGCGGATGTCGCCCGTTTTACCGCAATTTCCCGATCCAGGCGATATTCGATTGGAGGCCACGATGGCGGATAATTATCTGAACAGCTTGCTGGGTGAACGGGAAAGCATCCTGCTGGTCGCCCGCCAGCACTGGCTCGTCCTGCTCACGGAGACGATCAGCGAGCTGCTGCTGGCGCTGGTGGTGCTTGTCCTGATTGTCGTAGTCTCGATCTTCATCGGGCCGCTGGCGCTCCTGGGCCTGATCATCCTCATCGTCCCGGTGGTCAGCATCACCAAGGACATCCTGCATTGGGCGAACCGCAAATACATCATCACCTCGCGCCGGGTGATCCAGGTCTCCGGCGTGATTAGCAAGAACGTCGCCGATTCCTCGCTCGAGAAGGTGAACGACGTCAAATTGGCGCAATCGTTTTTCGGCCGGCTGCTTGGGTACGGGGATATCGAGATCCTCACCGCCAGCGAACTGGGGGTGAATAAAATCTCGCGCATCAACGACCCGATCGGTTATAAAACCGCGATGGTGAACGCCAAGGCCAGGCTCGAATCGGGCGAGGATATCAGGGCTGCGGGCGGCGACATCCCGGCGCTGATCTCCCAGCTGGACGGCCTGCGCCAGAAGGGTGTGATTTCCGAACAGGAATTCCAGGAGAAGAAGGCCAAACTGCTCTCGAAAATCTGATCCGGCCGGCCCGGAAAAAGCGCCGCGCCGCGTTTTTTAGAATGCAGTAACCGCTTTTTCTGCGGCTCCACAATCCATATCCAAAGGCAAAGACCGCCAAGCGAATTTAATATTCACTTGGCGGTTTCTATTCCTGAGAGTTAGCCGACAATCCTGGTAATGGGGGTTTATTCCATCGGGGGTTTACGGAAGGCACAGATTACTTGGCGCCAGAACCGAAGTGACTATTGGAAGCCTGTTAAGTAGTTGGGCCCGCTAGCGCGGGCCCAACTACAACCACCTTGGAGGGAGAGGGAGGGAGGAGAGAATTTCGGAGCGCATTTCGCACTCCGATTACGATAATACTCCCCCGAGTTGTGCGTATCCAAGTGACAATTGTCATATTCCGCCGGGTGCAAGGTTAAAGCGCAACCGGATTCGGGGAACGGCTTTTTCCAAGAGCCGCCTTCGGGTCGCGCCAGATTCCCGCAAGGATTTCGCCACAATCCGGGCACTTCCCGTCTTCACGGAGTCGATACTCCAAAATCGAATACCCCCTGCGGCGGATTAGCGCGTGCCGGCATTTAGGGCACAGCGTGTCTTCCAATTCTTTTACCATCCCCGGTAGGTTTCCCGCGTAGACATAACGCAACCCCGCCTCCTGGCCGATGTCCGCCGCGCGGGTTAAGTCGGCGGCGCTTGTCGGGCGTGAGGAAGAGTAGGTGTAGTCGGGATGGTAGGCGGTGACGTGCCACGGGATGTCGGCCGAGACGCCTGCCAGAAACCGCGCCGCGTCCCACAGCTCCTGCGGATCGTCGTTCAGGCCTGGGATCAGCAGGGTAACGACCTCCACCCACAATCCAGACCGGCGGGCGGCCTGGATCGTGTCGAGCGTATTTTGAAGCACCCCGCCGAGTTTCCGGTAGGTGGCGTCGCGCATCGCCTTCAGGTCGATTTTCATCCCATCCAGAAGCGGGCGCAGGTAGGCCAGCACTTCCGGTGTGGCGTTGCCGTTGGAGACGATCGCCGTTTTGCAACCGCGTTCGCGCGCCGGGCGGAATATGGCCGCCGCCCATTCGGCCGTGATCAGCGGTTCGTTATAGGAGGAAACCACGACCTCCGAGCGGGTGCGCACCGCCGCCTCGGCGATTTCCTCCGGTGTGGCGCGCTGGACCGAAAGCCCCATGCCCTCCGAAGCCGGATCGCGCAGCGCCTGCGAGGAGACCCAGTTCTGGCAGAACATGCAATGGAAATCGCAGCCGAGCATCCCGAAGGTGAGCGCGGAGGCTCCCGGGAACAGGTGGTAAAACGGTTTCTTCTCCACCGGATCCGACTGCAGCCCGGCCACGTATCCCCACGGCATCCGCAGCCGGCCGCCGCGGTTGAAACGCACGCGGCACACCCCGCGCCGCCCGGGGCGCACCAGGCAGCGGTGCCCGCAGGCCAGGCAGCGGACCGCGCCGGCCTCGAGCGACTGCACCAGTTCGGCCTCGGCCGAGAAAGAATCCAGCGTTTCCTGTAAAGACGCCATTACATATGATTATACGATGTATAGCGACGGGGAAAAACAAAATCCTTAACCGCGAAGACGCAAAGATCGCCAAGGAATTATTGAATTGCTTTGCGCCCTTTGCGCCTTTGCGGTGAGAAATAGCTTTTTCCACCGGGTTTACGATGTGTAATAATGTGGGAGTTGGTAAGGCAGGTAAACCGAAAGGAACCTCCCATATGCCGACCAAGCTTAAAAAATCCTCTTCTACGCATGGCAAACCAAAGCGCCGGCCTGCCCGCCGCACCGGCGTTCGGAGCTCCCCTCCGCATCCCCAACTGATCGTAAAAGATCCCGTTCCGAGCGACCTGGCGATCGCGCAGGCCGCCGTCCCCAAACCGATCCTGCGGATCGCGCGTGAGGCGGGAATCCGCCCGGAGGAACTGGAGCTTTACGGCGAGTTCAAGGGCAAAGTGCGGCTGGAGATTCTGGAACGGCTGCGCGGCCGGCCGCTTGGGAAATACATCGACGTCACGGCGATCACGCCCACGCCGCTTGGGGAAGGCAAGACGACCGTCACGATCGGGCTGGCGCAGGCGATCGGCGCGCATCTGGGCAGGCGCGCATTCGCCTGCATCCGCCAACCCTCGCTCGGGCCGACCTTCGGGGTCAAAGGCGGGGCGGCCGGCGGGGGATACAGCCAGATCCTTCCGATGGAGGATGTCAACCTGCACCTGACCGGCGATACCCACGCCGTCACCGCCGCCAACAACCTGCTGGCCGCGGCGATCGACGCCCGCATGCTGCACGAAGCCGACGCGCTCGACGACGAGAAACTGGCGAAGCGGCTGTCGCCGGATGGAACCTTCAACCGTTCGCAGCGCGCGCGCGCGGAAAGACTCGCGATCTCCGCCCGAAATGCGCCGGACCTTTCACGCGACGACCGGCGCAGGCTGTTCCGCCTGGATTTCGATCCGGACCGGATCGAGATCAACCGCGTGCTGGATACCAGCGACCGGATGCTGCGCCGGATCCGGATCGGGCTCGGGGACGACGAAGCCGGACACGACCGGCCGGCCGGATTCGACATCTCCACCGCCAGCGAAGTGATGGCGATCCTGGCCCTCGCCGCCTCGCCGGCCGATCTGCGCATGCGGCTGGGCCGGATGGTCGCGGGCTGGAGCCGCGCGGGCGAGCCGATCACCGCGGAGGATCTCGGCGCGGCGGGCGCCATGGCGGTGCTGCTTAAGGATGCGCTGCGGCCGAACCTTCTGCAAACATTGGAGGGAACGCCGGCGTTCGTGCATGCCGGCCCGTTCGGGAACATCGCCCACGGAAATTCCTCCATCCTCGCGGATCAGATCGCGCTGCGCCTGGGCGAGTATGTCGTGACCGAATCCGGCTTCGGCGCGGACATGGGGATGGAAAAATTCTTACACATCAAATGCCGGGCCTCGGGGCTCGTTCCCGACGCGGTGGTGCTGGTGGCGACGGTCCGCGCGCTGAAGATGCACGGCGGCGGGCCGGCGGTCGCCGCCGGACGCCCCCTCGACCGCGCCTACCGCGAGCCGGATCCTGCGCTGGTCGAAGCGGGGTGCGAAAATCTCGCGGCGCACATCGGGATCGCTCGGCGCTTCGGGGTGCCGGTGCTGGTGGCGGTCAACAGCTTCGCCGCGGATACCGAGGATGAACTGCGCGTCATCCGGCGCGCGGCCGAAGCGGCCGGCGCGGCGGGGGCCTTCGCCTCCCGCAACTGGGCCCTGGGCGGCCGCGGCGCGATCGAACTGGCCGAGGCGGTGATTGCGACCGCCGCGCGTCCTTCGCAATTCCGATACCTCTATCCCGACGATGCCCCGGTCCGGAAGAAGATCGAAATCCTCGCGACCCAGGTTTATGGGGCCGATGGCGTGGATTACCATCCCCGGGCCGAGGCGAAGATCGATTCCTACGAGGAATTGGGGTTCGGCCGGCTGCCGGTCTGCATGGCCAAGACCCATCTGAGCCTGAGTCACGATCCGAAACTCAAGAACGCGCCCAGGGGCTGGCGGCTGCCGATCCGCGACATCCGCGCCTCGATCGGCGCCGGATTCCTGTATCCGCTGTGCGGCGATATGCGCACCATGCCGGGCCTGCCCACCCGCCCGGCGATGATGGATATCGATATCGATCCGGAGACGGGGAAGGTTGTGGGATTGTCGTAAAAGGTGGTCGCGTAGCTCCGCACGGATCTCCGGGCGGAGCGTATCCCCGGCCCACCCCGCCGGGGCGGGCGAGACCACCGACTGGATTGGATATCCCGAGTACCCTTTGACTGGGGTAGAGGTCTCGATACGCCCGCATAAACCGCGGGCTACTCGACCACCTTTGCATAAGTCGGAGATTTATCATGCGCACATATTCTCTGATGGCTAAAGCCGAGTTCGGCGAGGACGAGTTCGCCGAAATCGACGGATACCGGCTGCACTATGTGGAAGCCGGAAAAGGTCCGCCGGTCCTGCTCATTTCCGGATCGTTCTCGACCTACCGGGCGTGGAATCCCCTTCTGCCGATCCTCGCCAAAGAGTACCGTGTCCTGGCGCTGGATTATCTCGGCACCGGCGATTCCGACAAGCCGCGGTCGGGGTTCCGGTATTCGATCGGCGAGCAGGCGGATGTGACCGCGAAACTCATCCGCTTGCTGCGGCTGGGCCGGGCTCATCTGGTGGGCGCGTCCTACGGGGGCGCGATCGTGTTCAACCTGGCCGCCCGCCACCCCGAGGTGTGCGCAAAAATCGTGAGCATCGAAGGCGGGATCCTCCGCTCCAAAGCGCTGCCCAGCGCTCCGCTGGAGAAGTGGCTGGGTTATCCCGTGCTCGGGGATCTCGCGATCGCCCTTATCCGCACCGGCTGGTTCAACCGCCTCGCGATGCAGGTCATCGCCGGCGACTGGTTCCAGTCCATGACCAAGGCCGAACGGCGCCGGGCGCTTGACGAGGTATCCTTCAACACCAGATCCGCCACGCGCAACGCCTGGTACTGGATCGGAAGATCCCCGCAGACCCTGATTCCATTCGAGGAGGAAGCCAAACGGATCACCGCGCCGATCCTGTATCTGGCGGGCAAGAAATCGGACTTCCGGGAGATGACCGCGGAGACCATCCGCTTCCTCGACGCTCATCTTCCACACGCGAAGATCCTGAATTACGAAGACGGGATTCACGACCTGCAGGCGCAAAAACCTTACGAGGTGGCGAAGGCAATCCGGGAATTCCTTGCTTTGGAATCCTGACAACCTTTACGGCGAATATTGATAAAATCCGCTCATATGCGAAGAACATCTTCGGAGGATGTCATGCGACGAATTCTACGAATCGCGGGAATGCTCGGCCTGATCCTGTTTGCGCTCGGATGCACCTTGTTCTCGCCGGGCGCGGGTGGAACGGCGCAGGCGTGGAAAACCGAGGCGAAGGAGACGCCGGGGGGCAGGTCGGAAACCGGGGCGGCGCCGGCGGCCGAGCCGACTGCGGTCGAATTCCGGAAGCTGGCGGATATGGGGCGGATCGTGTTCAGCTCCATCCGCGGGAACGGGTTGAGCGACATCTACCTGATGAACGCCGACGGGAGCGGCGTGCACTTCCTGGAATGGGCGGAAAGCACCGATCTGGCGCCTGCCTGGTCGCCGGACGGGGAGTGGATCGCTTTCCTCTCCAGCGGCACCCGGAGCACCTTCGACATTCTGCGCAT
>CAZYSF010000491.1:0-12561 GCA_964649635.1 uncultured Anaerolineales bacterium
ATATCACGCCCGTCACCAGTGTGCCGAGTTTGACGGTATCCGTCAGGCCGGCAAGGTAGGCAAGCGCGCTGTAGCCTTCCAGCATTTCATCTTCCGCCGGGCCGAGCCCGCGCGAATGATCCCGGTCCCCGATCTGGAAGAAGTGATCCATCACCCACAGGCTGTAAAACCGGGCTTCCTCCGCAGACGTGGCGATCTCGGCCAGCGTTTCGGCTATCTTAGCCGGGCCGCCTAGCCACGTAAAATTGGGGATCTGCAATCCGATTCGCATACCGCCCTCCCGCCCGGATCCGGGCGCACCCGCCCGACCCGTTGCCTGATCCCTGTATGCTCCGATAATTGTTAGCGGACGATAAAAGTTCCATCCAATCCGGCGGCGGCCCGCCGCCCGGGTTGTCCGCCGCCTACCCACACGCGGAATTCGCCCGGTTCCAGGATCCATTGCCCGTCTTCGCCGGCGAACGACATTTGCGCCGGGGTGATCGTAAAGCGCACGGTTTGTTTTTCGCCGGGAGCCAGGCGCACGCGGGTGAAGCCCTGCAGTTGAAGGACCGGAATCGGCTGCGAGGCTTCCACATCCGTCAGGTACAGCTGCACCACCTCGTCGCCCGATACGGCCCCGGTATTCTCGACCTCGACCTGAACGGAAACGGACTCGCCGGATTTAATTTCGGCCGGTGTGATTTTCAGATTGCGATAATCGAATGCCGTATAACTCAATCCATAACCGAAGGGATAAAGCGGATCGCCCTTGAAATACCGGTAGGTGCGGTTTTCCATGTCGTAATTTTCAAACGCGGGCAGGTCCTTGACCGAACGGTAGAACGTCACCGGCAGCCTGCCGCCGGGATTGGTCAGCCCGAACAGCGCTTCGGCGACGGCGGTGCCGCCGGCCTGGCCGGGATACCAGGCTTCCAGGATTGCGGGAACATTTTCGTCCGCCCAATTGACGGCCACCGCGCTTCCGTTGAGCAGCACAAGAATCACGGGTGTGCCGGTTTCGAAAACCTTCTGGAGAAGTTCCTCCTGAATTGGCGGAAGATTCAGCGTCAGCCGGTCGCCCTGGCTGGTGACGCCCGGTGGATTTCCTTCCTGCTGGCCCTGCTCGCCCTCCAGCTGCTGCGATAATCCCATCACCATCACCGCCGCTTCGGAATCGCGGGCGGCCTGGAGCGCCTCCTCCATTTCCGCGTCCGTACCCTTGGTGATGCCGCAGCCTTTGGCGTAGCGGACGGTTGTTTCCGCGCTCACCATGGCCCGGATACCGGCCAGGATCGAAACCGGTTCGGCGGGCGTGCCCTGGTAGTTGCCCTCCAGCACCATGGTGTTATCCGCGTTCGGGCCGATGACGGCGATGGAACGGAGCTTATTTTTATCCAGCGGCAGCAGATTTTCCGTGTTCTTCAAGAGGACGAGCGACTGGCGCGCCGCTTCCAGTGCTACCTCGCGGTGAACGGGTGAATCCACGACCGAAAACGGAATTTGCGCGTACGGAACCCGCTCCGGCGGATCGAACATCCCCAGCCGGAAGCGCGCCGTGAACAGCCGCCGGACGGAGCGTTTCAGGTCTTCCATCGAGACAAGGTTGTGGAGCGCCGCCAGTTTAAGCTTGTTGAAGTGGCAGGGGATGCCGTAGGTGCATCCGCATTCCAGATCGCAGCCGCTCGTCACCGCCAGCGCGGCGGCTTCCTCCTCGGAATTCACCAGGCCATGGTTGTAGTATATGTACGCGACCGCCCCGCAATCCGAAACGACGTACCCGTCGAACCCCCACTCCTCGCGCAGGATTTTTTGCAGCAGGGCCGGGCTGGCGGTGCAGGCTTCTCCGTTCAACCGGTTATAGGCGCTCATGATCGATCCGGCTTTGGCTTCGGTGATGCAGGCCTGGAAGGCGGGCAGATAGGTCATGCGCAGGTCGCGCTGGGAAACGACGGCGTTAAAGCCATAGCGGTTCTTTTCCGGACCGCTATGCACCGCGAAGTGCTTCGGCGTGGCGACGGTCTTGAGGTAGCGCGGGTCGTCGCCCTGCAGCCCGCGGATGAAATTCACGGCCATCCGCGAAGTCAGGCAGGGATCCTCGCCGTACGTTTCCTGGCCGCGGCCCCAGCGCGGATCGCGGAAGATGTTAATGTTCGGGCAGAAGAAGGTCAGGCCGCCGTACAGCACGCGGTCGCCGCTGCGGACAAATTCATGGTGCTTGGCGCGGCCCTCGTCGGAGATGACATCCGCCACGCGGCGGATCAGATCGGTGTTCCAGGTCGCCGCCATGCCGATCACCTGCGGGAAGACGGTGGCGAGCCCGGCGCGGGCGACGCCGTGCCCGGCTTCGCTCCACCAGTTGTATTTGGGGATGCCCAGGCGTTCGATCGGCATCGCCTCACTTCCCATTTGCAATGCCAGCTCGTCCAAGGTCATCCGGTCGACCAAATCGTCGACTCGTTCAGCCAGCGGGCGGTCCGGATCCGGGTAGATCGGCTCATCGGGGGATGCGCTCGGCGTAATCTCCAGCGGCGCCCGGGTCGGGAGCGGGACGGGAGTCTCGGCGCTGCATTTGGCGAGCGCCAATCCGCCGGCGGCGGCAAGCGCGGTCTTGAGGAATTCTCTGCGGGAGGCTTTCAGCTTTTTATTTTTCACGGTTGTTTTGTCCTTATAAAGAGGCGCCGATCCTGAAAACCGGTTTACGCACCGGTTGCCGTCCGCGGCGGGGGAACGGATTGGCTCAGGCGGGTGTCCACCCCCTGGATGTGGTTCATGATCCATTCCATTAATACTGTAAACGTATCGTTCACCATTGTCGGATCCATCCCGCGGGTCTGCCACTCTTCATACAATTCGCCGAAGCGGGTAAGGAACTCGGCGTGCGCGCGCCGGTTCTCCGCCGCCGCCGGGCACTGATATTTATCCATATAGGCTTCTTCACGCTGGAAATGCCACTGCGCATAGAACTGCAGGAAATCGAGGATCCGGCCGGCTTCCGCGCGCCGCTGGCTTTCCCCGAGGGCCATGCACGCATAGAAATTGTTGAACTGTTCGATGATCTGCCGGTGCTGATGATCGAGTTCAGAAACGCCGGTGGTCATGCCGGGATACCAGTTCATTGCCACACTCCTTGCGGAAGGTAAATCGCCGGTGCGTTCGAGCGCCGGGTCGGAATTGTATCAAAAGGAAGAGCTTCCCCAACCCCCTCTCCAGTTTCGAACTGACCTCACCCCCTCTCCCCCTTCCCCTTACGGGGAAGGGGGAGAGGGGGTGCCGCCGCCCCGGAGTTCTTCCGGGGAGGAGGCGGGGTGAGGGGGTTAGGACAGAAACGGCAACCGATCACGAACCTTGAAGGATCTCCGCAAAATGTATCCGGACCGGGTGAACCAAACCGACAACCACCGCGACCGGAAGGGCGAAAAGGACCGGGATGAATACCGCCGCGGGATACATCCACCAGGGCGGTTTGCGGGCGCCCCGCTCCGCCGGAAAAGCGTGCGCCGGAAGGTAGACCATCAGCCCGTACACGAAGATCCAAAGCCCGAATTCCGGAAGCGCCTGCAATCCGGAGAAGCTGATCTCGGCGGACAGACCCGTCAGCCCGAAGAGCAGAAAAACCGCGTTCGGGCTGAAATCGTACCGTTGCAGGAGCAGCGACCAGCCGATGAACATCGGGATGAACGCGACCACGCTGTGCAGGCAGACGACGTCGAAATAATTTCCGGAGGCGGTGATGTAGGCCGAGCCGTATGGGACTCCGAAAAGGGGCGCCAGATTTGTCAGCGTCGTCGTAACCGCTTCCTCCGCCAGGGCGAACGCCGTCGCCAGCGCGACAAATTTGATCCGCGCGTCGATCCGCACCCCCTGCAGGAATGCGCGCACCGGGTCGCGCAGCAGGCGCTGCAGCGTCCCGCCCAGCACCACCCAGACCAGCACCAGGACGGATGCCATCAGCAACACGGCGCGGGTGTTGGGGGAAGCGCCGAGCAACGCGATCGCCGCGATCACCGCGGTGGACAGGATCAGCCAGACGCCGATGGCGGCGATAAGGCATCCGGATGCCGGGCGGGCTTTCATCGCGGGGTCAGGCCTCTTTTCGGAATTTCCAGCGCGGGAGGAACCGGCCGGTCCGGCCGATGTAGCGCGCATAGGTTTCCGGCGCCGCGCCAAGCAGGAACTCCTCCTCCCGGATTGCCTGGGCGCGGATCGCCGCCCAGCCCAGGATGCCCAGCAAGGGGATCCAGGAGCCGGTGAAAAGGAAAAGGATGATGTTCAACGCCGCCTCGGAGGCATAGCGCGGATGCCGGACGATGGCATACGGACCCTTTGTGGCCAGGAGAAATTGGTGTTTCTTTTTCAGGAAGAACGGTGTGTATCCGGGATTGAAAATCAGGACAAGCAACCCCCAAATACCATTACATACAAACAGGAACGCGCCGAATGCCTGTACTTCCGGTGGATGCATGGAGCGGGCACTTTCCGGGAGCCGTTCCCATCCCGGCCGGAAGGCGGCGAGGAGGAAGATTGCCATCGTGGCGATGTTCGCCAGGAACACCAGCAGCGTTCCCGCGCCAATCCACCAGGTTTTCCGGAGGGGGGACGGCGCCGGGCCGGATTTGGGTTCCAGTACCTGCGCGTGTTTGGAAAAGAAATGCCGGGCGACGGGGAGCGTGACCAGCCACAAAGCCAGCAGCGCGCCATAGGTGCAGGCGATGATGGCGGCGATCGTGGATGTCGTCATGCGGTCGGTTCCACCCGAGTCATTGCGAGGAGCGAAGCGACGAAGCAATCTCCTGCTTTATCGAAGAGGGAGATTGCTTCGCTCCCTTCGGTCGCTCGCAATGACCGATTAATATTTTTCCCAATGCAGGACTTCGGCAAGCGGCTTTTTCTCCTGGACCGGGCTCTCCGCCGGGATTCCGAACGGCACGAGCGCGAGGATCCGCTTTCCCGCCGGCACCCCCAGCAATTGTTTATATTCCCCTTCGCGGGGGAGCGCATTCCCTTCCACCCAGCAGCTCCCGTACCCAAGCGCGGTGCCGGCGACCATCATATTCTCGATCGCGGCCGCGCCATCCTCCACCCACCAGCGGCTTTGCGGATCCAGGAACACCGCGATAACCGCGGGCGCCTCTGCGATCCACGCTCCGGCCTCTTTGAATTGCGCAATCGTTTGGCGGTCCGTTACGACGATGAAATCCCACGGCTGGCGGTTGCTGCCGGTCGCCGCCAGCCTTCCCGCGTCGACGATCGTTTCCAGGTCGCCGCGGGGGATCGGCGCCGGGGTGAATCTGCGGATGCTTCGCCGCGTGCGGATGGCTTCCAGGGTGTCCATAAGCCGCGCTCCTTTTGGCGGAACCACGCCCGTCATGCCGGGGGGTACGAAGCCGGCGCCCAGGGATCGGATTTATGATCCGAAGTTTCACTCTCTTTTTTCGCAGTCCCGGAATATTGTACACGAACGGGTTGATTAAGGGAAAAAGTCAACCGGTATGTGCGTGGGAGTTAATCCCGCCCGATTAGTGAAAAAATCGCCTCAATAGAAACTAAGAAAACAAAAATATTTGGTTTTATTTTATGCCTTTTGTGCTCTTTGTGGTTAAGAATTATTCTTTCAATGTATGCCGGATAGAAACCGATTGATTGAGGAAGGATATCGCCACAAAGAGCACAAAACTCACAAGGTGAAACTTTTGAAAATGTCACCCGGAGCGGAGCGAAGGGTCTGAATACGCAGGAACCGATGCTTCGCTCAGCATGACACCCCTTTTTAAGGGATTAAATTTTTATTTGTGTCCTATGTGCTCTTTGTGGCTAATATTTCTTACAATAAAAAGTGGCATGCGTCTTTTTAGAATGCTTTACTCTCCCGCCTTCCCGGTTCTATTTGGACTTCATTAAATATAATATGCGCGCGCTTTCCGGAATTGGCACCAACTCTTCCATTTGAAAGAACCGCTGGAACGCGGCTTCGAAGCCTTCCCGCGTGTAATCCGGAAAGATGTCTTTGCGGGTCGAAAGCAGCCGCTGAACCTGGGAATCCTCCTTGGGGATGAATTCCACGATCAGCCGCTTGCCGCAGCGCGCCAAGAATTCCGCGACGCGAACCAGCGGCAGGTTGTTGCCTATCGCCAGGTGATGAACGAGCGCCAGCGCGAGGACCGTGTCGGCCGGCCCGCGCGCAAGGAGGCTGTCCCGTTCGCGGTTTTCCCATCCGAGCGCGGGCGAGGGATTGGTCAGGTCGAGGACGAGCGGCAGCAGGCGCGTTTCTTTTTGCGCCTTCACCGCAAGGTAATTCTTCTCCACCGCGCCGTAATCGCTGTCGAAGCAGACGGCGTCGTTTCCTTTGCCGGCCGCGATGCGGCTGAAAACGCCGGTATTCCCGCCCAGATCCCAGACCATCCCCGGGCCGTTCCGTCCGAGGAATTCTCCGACCTGTTCCTGCTTGGCCCGGAACGACCGCTCGGTGTAGTTGGTCGCTTCATAATACTCGCCCCAATCCGTGCCGGCCGGTCTCCACTGCAGACGGCGGACGGTGGACTGGAGGCTCTCGATCAATCCGAGGAATGCCGTCCGGCCCATGGCTTTCTTCGGGCGGGCGGCTCCGGGCGAAAGCGGTTGCCTGGCCTGCATCCCGGCATGCGCGTGCAGGTGAAGCATCAGGCCGGCCTGGAACCGCGTGCGCAGCGGCAGCAGCCGCGCGGCCAGGGTCAGCGGAATGCCGTCGATGTAAGCCCGCATCAGCTGGGAGAGGCGCGCGTCGGTGTGCGCCATCAGCGCCAGCGGCGCCAGAAAATGCTGGCAGAACTGGCGATAGGCGTCCCACGGATCGCCTTCGATGTATGTGTCGAAGGAGAGGGTGTCGATTAGGACGGGTTTCCCTTCCCGGAACTGGATGTTGTAAGCGGAAGCGTCTTTGAGCGTCAGGCCGTACCGGACGGCCGCCTTCGCGATCCGCAGGGTCAGGAGCGCCGCGTCTTTAAGCTGGCTGAAACACCACTCATACGGATAAGCGATGAACGGGAGCGGTTCCGGTTGAATGACTTTGTAGGCGATGGAAGGGAGCAACGGCTCGGTTTTGGATTCCCGGTGGGGGATCAGCCGGCCTTTTTCCGTCAGGTATTGGTACAGGCCGGAGGCCATCAGGGCGTCGTATTGGGGCTGATACCCGCGGTTCACCTGCCGCAGAAGATCGGACCCGCTTCGGAAAAGAAATCCGCTCGGATCCCGGAACGATGCCGGATGGGCTCCGTCATTCATCGTCGGAAGAGTCGCTATCCTGCGACGGATCTGCGGGCTGCCGGCCGAACAGGCGACCGAAGAAAGCGGCGATTTTCTTCCGGAATACGCCGATGACGAAGGCCACGCTCATCCCGGCGGCAATGACGATCTGAAGCAGAAAACTCCCCGTTCCGGGGTCCAGATAAAGCAGCACTCCGGCGGGATGGGAAGCGGGCATGGGAAGAATGGACTCAAGCATGGTATTCTCCTTTGCTTGCCGGGACAGATTGTACTTTAAAAAGTATTTTTTGAATTCTGAACCCGGAAGCCGGGAACCGGCGCGCGTTCGATCACTCCAGGCTGGATACTTCAAACCCGTACAACCGCAGATGCTCGACCATGACGGCGCGGACCGCATTCCGGTCCGGCAGATCGGCCTCCGGGCACGGCGCCGTGTGATCGAACACCTCCAATTCCGAATAATAATTGATATTCAGGTTCAGCCTGGCCATCTTCTGGCAAATTACCGCCTGGAGGTATCCGAACTGGAAGAACGGCGGCTGGGAGATGGCGGGGTCGATCGAGCACCACCAGTCGGGCGGCGCGCAATATATTTTTTCCTGTAATACGCCGGCGCTGATGATCGGCCGCAGGGCCGGCGGCTCGCCCGCCAGCAGGGATTGCCCGGACATCCAGGCCGGCTTGCCCATTCCGAGGTAATCAAGGATGGTAGGCGCAATATCGAGGTTCTGGGTGTTGTTGCGGATCCGGCCGGCATATTCCCCGCCCGGGAAATGAAAAAGCAGCGGGATCCGGTCGTTGGCTTTCCAGCCGTCGACATGGTCAGAATATACGATCAGCAGCGTGTTTTCCCACAAGCCCGCATCCTGCAGATAATCGACGAAATCGCCGACATACGAGTCGAAGTCGAGGATCGCATCATCGAAGAAATCCCGCATCCAATCCCGGTCCTGGATTTCCGCGGACGAGAAGACCCGCTTGCGGGGGTAGAACTGCGGCCCGTGGGTGTCCATCAGGTGGACGTGCACGAACATCGGGCTTTCGGCATCCCGCAGGGTGCGCCCCAGCCGACCCATCCGCGCTTGGTCGGTCATTTTCGCGATCCGGTTCGGGTTGACCGCCTGGATCACCTCGCGGTACGGGTCGGGCATCTCGCGGATGAAAAAAAAGTGAAGCAGCCGGTCGAAGATCCGCGCCGACAGCTGCGGCAGAAAATACCCGGCGTCTTCCCAATGGAACTTCCGGGCAAAGGGGGAAATCCCTTCCTCGTCGAGCGAGCGGCCGTTCACTTCGTCGAAGCCTTCCTGCAGGTTCACGTCGTAGGCGTCGATGTAATACGGGAAGGTGATCTGCACGGTGGTGTATCCGGCGCGCTGGAGGATGCCCGGCAGGTGCTCGTAGGCGTCCTGGCCCTGGAGGATGTTGGGCGAGTAGAGCAGCCGGGTGGCGGCGGGATACTTGCCGGTCAGAATCGAAAACTCCGAGCCGGTGGTGTGGGCTGCGTTGGTGAAATTGTTCTCCGCCAGCAGGCCGGTCCCCGCCAACTCCCGGAGGTTGGGGGTGGTATCCCGCGGGTATCCGTAAACCGACATCCACTTGGAATCCAGCCCTTCGCCGGCGAGGAGGACGATGTGCGGCAGGCGCTCGGCGGCCGCGGTTTCGCTCCCGGCGACGGCGGTGGAGGTGAAGATCCGGACCAATCCGAGGACGATGGACATCACGGCCAGCGCCAATCCCGCGGCCAATCCGAGGGGGATGGCGGATAAGCGGGCGCGGCGCGAAGAGGCGAAGGCGGTTTGGGCCGTGGCGGGAGCGGGTGTTTGGCGGTTCGCGCTCATCAACATTTGCCGGTACCAGAGAATCAGGAGGGCCGCCGCGAGAACGGCGTATCCGGCCCGCAGGGCGCCCTGGCTGGTCACAATCCCGATGTTGAAAACCGTATACGTGAAATTGTCGATCAGCAGCAGGCTTAATCCGGCGGCCAGCGCCGCCGGGACCAAAGCCGCGAGGATCTGGAATACCTGTCCGCGCCTGGTCGGCCCGGGGATCAGCCCGAGGATCCGCAGCAGCGCGACGGGCGCCAGCGCGAGCGCGGCCAGGATCAAGCCGGTCAGCAGGAACAATTCCAGCTTTTTCCCGAGCGAAAGCGCGTCCATGAAGGAGGGCTTGGTCGCGAAGAACAGCCACTCCATGAAGGCGTAGGCGTAGGCGGCGAGCAGGGTTTGCGTGAATAGCGTTCGCCAGGATAATCGGCGCTCGGCGTGTTTCGGCTCCGGGGCGGCTGTCACCGGGGTGGGGATCGGCGCAGGCTCGGATTTGGATGCGATCGGTTCGGATCTCGGGTTGGATGCTCGGGTTTTGCGGATATTCTTTTTCATATGAAGCCTAATGATAATTCACGCCTTTCGCAGAATTTGGTTTTTCTCAGCGAAATCCCAGCAATGGGCGCCTTCAGGTTGGCTGTTTTCTTGCTTGTGGGATCAGTCATGCCGGCGCCTGCCCCCGCGGAGCGGGCGTGTTCTCGACTGGTATCCATGGACCCCGGCCAGAAGCACCCCCGTTTCGCATGCATCCCGGCTCTTGAACCAAATCCGAGCCGGGATGCTCCCCTCCTCGCGAATTCATCGCACCGGAAGATCACCGGCGCTCATCGCTCCGCGGGCTCATTTAATTTCCGACGTGCACTGCGGGCAGCGGGTGGCTTTGATCGGAATGCTGGAAACGCAATACGGGCATTCCTTGGTTGTCGGCGCCGGCTTTTCCGCGGGCCTTAGCCGCTGCAGGCGGTTGGCCAGCCTGATGATCAGAAAGATGGCCGCGGCGACGATCACGAAGTTGATGATGGTGTTGATGAACAGGCCGTAGTTGAGCGTTGGCGCGCCCGCCGCCTGGGCTTCGGCCAGCGAGGCGTATGGCGTCCCCGACATGTTAATGTAGAGGTTGTTGAAATCGACCCTGCCGAGGATCAGACCGAGCGGCGGCATCAGGATGTCGGTGACCAGCGAGCCGATGATCTTCCCGAACGCTGTGCCGATGATAACCGCCACGGCCAGGTCGAGCACGTTTCCGCGCAGGATGAATTCTTTGAATTCTTTAAGCATGGGGATATCTCCTTAATAACAGGTTTCGATCCGGCGTTCCATCCGATTCTTAGGAGGTTTTATCGCCGGTGAATGCTCTCTGGCGATTTTATCAGAGTGCGCTCTGCGGGGACGATGACACGGTTGTCAACAGGAACGCCCGCCGCCTCAGAATTGCGGTCCGGATGGCAGGTTCCCCTGAGTATGGCGCTTTTTCCCGGCGCGATCCCAGACCGTCACCCCGCCGCTTCCGAGCACTTCCATCTTTCCATCTTTTACAAAAAGCGCCGTATTCGCCTCGATCCCCACGGTGGTCAGTCCGCGGCCGGCCCAAAAGCGTAGCAGGGTGGACATCCATAGCGGGAATTCGTCGAAATGCGGGATCACCATTGCGCCCGGCAGAAGCCCGAACCCGGGCATGCGGCGCCGGGGCGGGATGCCTAAGAGGATTTCGCCCAGCACCATCGCGCCCGCGCTGCACCCGGCCAGGAGGCCGCCATTTTCCATGACGAAAAGAACCGCCTTCCAGACCAAGCTGCCGTTTAGCGTCTGAAAAAGATAATCCGGATGGCCGCCGGAAAGGTAGACAAAATTTGTGTTGGCCACCGCGCCCGCGAAGGCGGGATCGTTGGCGCCGGCGCGGTCGATGACCGGCAGCGACCGGACCGGAACGCCGAGGCGGGTGAAATGCTCGATCCCCAACCGCGTCCAATACCCGATCCGCCCGGCTCCTTCCGTGCCCGCGGCGGTCGGCAGACACACCACCCGCGGCGGGGAGGGCAGGCGCCGGATCAATTCCCGGTCGACCGCCTCCATGGAGGGAAGGTATTCACCGCTTCCGATCAGAGCAAGCATGCACACACGTGGATGAATGAAGTGAGGTCGTCATGCCGTCCCGGCTAAGAGTGCGCCGGGATGACACGCCGGCATCCATTACCCAATCGCATACGCCCAATGGACCCCGGCTAAGAACATGCCGGGGTGACGGTAGGTGATTAATCCTTTTTGCGCAGCAACAGCGCCGGGATCAGCCCCGCCGCGGCCGCCGCGAAGGCGATCCACGCCATCTCCGAGGTCACGCGCGTCACCGTTTGCAGCATGGCCGCGACGATCCGCGCCCCGTCGGTCAGGGTGACACCCTGCAGCAGTCCCGCGCTGATCTCAGCCGTCCGCCGCAGGCCGTAGGTGGTCAAGAGGCTCACGCTCAGGCTCATCCCGACAAGGCGCAGGATGATGACGGCCGCCGCGGCGGTGCCGCGTTCGCTCTCCCCCGCGCCGTTGATCACCGCCGTCCCGATCGGCGCGATCGTCAGCCCCAGCCCGATCCCCGCCAGGGCCAGGCCGGCGATCATCAATAAGACTCCCGATCCCTCCGGTCTTGTGCCGGCGGTAAACAACGCAACCGCCTGCGCGGCCATTTCGGGTTGCCACTGCGTCATCAGCCCGAATCCGGCCAGCGCGACGGCGAGGCCGGCGAGCGTCGTCAGCCGGTACCCGATCCTTCCGGTCAGCCAGCCGCCGGGCAGCGCGGCGACCGCCAGCGGTATGGTGAACGCCGACAGCAGGTACCCGCTGACCAGCGCGCCCTGGCCGGAATCCTGCGCGCCGGCGAGATTGATGAAGAGCGGGACGCTCACCAGCCCGGCCATCAGGCAGAAGCCGATGATCAGGTTGAGCACGCTCGAGGCGGAGATGTTGCGCTGGCGGTAAAGCCGGAGGTCCAGAAGCGGGTGGGGCGTGCGCAATTCATGGAAGATAAAGGCGCCGAACGCGAACAGGGCCAGCGCCAAAGGAACCGGGGAAATCCCCGCGCCGGCCGGCGTGCCCGCCGAGCCGGCATCCCCCGCCGCCAGCCCGAGGTTCAGCCCGGTGAGCGCCAGCGTGATCCACGCAACCCCGGTCCAATCCATCGGGACCCGGCTGCGGGATTCGGGGAGGCCGCGGAACGCCCAGACGGTCAGCGCGAACATGAGCGCGATCAGCGGCAGGTTGATCCAGAACAGGACCGGCCAGGCGAAGAATTGAACCATGATCCCGCCGTAGAGGTGCCCGAGCACCCAGCCGGCGGTGTCGACCGCGCCGATCAGCCCGAGTGGGAGGGCGCGGCGTTCGGGGGGAAACAGGTCGGCCGCCAGCGCCATGCTGACCGGGACCATCGCGCCGGCGCCGAACGCCTGCACCACGCGCCCAAAAATCAGCGCGTACAGGGCCATCAGGCTACGGTCGGGGCGCCCGCCGGCGACGAGACGCGCGATGCGGT
>CAZYSF010000492.1:0-3835 GCA_964649635.1 uncultured Anaerolineales bacterium
TGCCAACCTGACGTCCGTGACTGGAGTTTGCCTCCCGGTAGCCATGGCTTCCGCCCCGAACGGCGACATCTACTACCTCGCCCACGGTGCCTACACCCTATACCGCATTGACCCGCAGGGAAATGCGACCGAATTCGCCTACAGCCTTTTGGGCGACCCTTGGGCTATGGTCGTCAGCCCCGACGGTCAATGGCTCTATGTCGCCGAAGCGGGCGCGATAGATAAATTTCCATTAACAGAAGCTGTTCCTTAGTTTTCTTCCGGGAGTGCGCACAGTTACCCGCCAATGTCCATCGGGCAGTTGCAGGCGCTCGCTCCGCAGGTAACCTACGGCTTTCTTCCAATCGCCACAAATATCGAGAGCGGCTTCACCGTCCCATCCGGGCCGCAGGCATTGCAGGTGCCCTCGGCGCAATCTACATTTACTTCGGTCAGCCCCGCATCCGCAAACCATTGCCGGATATCGGCGCGTTCGAAACCCAGCCACAGGTCCGCCATCTGTTCCCGCTGCCAGGTATGGTTGTGGGTATCGAGGTCGGTGAGGCATAATACCCCTCCCGGTTTGAGCACGCGGATCATCTCCTGGATCGCCGTCCGGGGTTTGGGCGCGTGGTGCAGGTACATATTGGCAAACACGCCGTCCAGCGCGGAGTCGGCCAAAGGCAGGCAATCGCCTGGCGCTTCGCGGAACTCGACATTTGGCAGGGCGGCCAGGTTGCGGCGGGCCACGTCGAGCATTGCCGCGCTGGCATCAAAGCCGTAAACCTTGCTGGCTGTGCGCGCCAGGCCCGCGGCTACAAAGCCGGTGCCGGTGCCCACATCGGCCACGACGGCACCCGGCGCCAGGCCGGCTTTGGCAATCGCGGCATCGCGCATGTGTTCGGTGAAGTACCCGGCGCGAATTTCGTCCCACTGACCGGCTACCTTGGTAAAGTAATCGGAAACCATCGAAATTATCCTTCCTTTCTCGCCATCGGGATTGATCAGTTATCTTTCCCAATCTCAACCTTTGAACTGTTTCTTTTCAATCCGGCCGGGCAAACTCGCCGGCATATCCGGCAGCTTTCAATCACCGTTCCTTTCGGCAAACGCTGAATCAGATTCGGCCGGCAGAGGGCTTGATTGACCTGCTGATCCGCGATGATCGCGCCGACCGGGCACGCGTTCCGGCACGCCGTGCACCCTGCGGCACAAGGCTCCCAATCCAGGATCGGATCGAAGGGAAGGTCCACATCGGTCACCACCGATACCAGGTGAACCCGGTTCCCAAACTGGGGTGTGATCAACAGCGAGTTCCTGCCTAGCCGGCCCAATCCCGCCGCCTGGGCTGCATGTTTGTGCGACAGGTCGCCACGGCCGTACAGCCGGTCCGCCTCCCAATGCGCATACGGCTCGTCGGCAGGGACAGGCAATGCCCGCCCGCCGGTTTCTTCTAAAAAGAGCGAAACCTGCGCCGCCGCGAAATCCAGTCGGGCGTGGGCTACTTCCATGGCCCGGTGGTAGGCCGTCGCCGGGCCGAGTAAAACGCCACCGGGAATGCGCCGGGCGCAGGAGATGACCGCCTTGGCACCGGGCAAAATGTCTTCAGGGTGGTGCCCGGCCGGAGCCGCCGTGAAGCGGTCAATGGGCGCAATCCCCGCCAGGTCCACGCCGTTTGCCAGCGCCAGTTTCTTTACGTCGGTTGACAAATCCATGCCGCCCTCTTCTCGAAAGGATTTTTCTTCCAACGAATGTTACCGGCTGTGCGGCACTTCCTGTAATCCTTCGGCCAAAGCGCCCTTAAGTTCGTCCGACATGGAGGCTCCAAACCGTTCGATTATCTTATGGAGATAGACCTCGTGGCGGATGTATTCTTCCGCAACGAGAATCAACGCCGCGCTGTGGGACCAGGCCGCCTGGCAGGTCTCGGCCGGCTCGATCTGCCCCACCAGCACCTCCATGCCGTCCACCACCACGTTGATCGATGTGTCGCATTGCTGCACGAGCTCGGATTCAAAGGCGTGCTGGTAGTGAGCGCCGATCGGCGGCGCGTTCCCGCCGCAGCTGATCATGACGATTCGCACACCCCGGACGGCGGCGGCCTCCAGTTCCGGCTGCAACTCACGGAGGGAAACGCCCCATCCGACCAGATAAACACTTTCCTGCGCCCGGGAGACCATTGTCCGCGCGCGCTGCAGGATATCTGCGCGGCCGCGCAGATTCCAGATGCTCTCGGTCGTTGGAGCGGTTAAAACTTTCCTCAGCTCGGTTTCCAGCGTGGACAGGGTCCCCGTAAATTGCTCCTGCAGGTGCGCCAGCAGTTCGCTGACAGCCAGGGGGCTGTATTCGGCGGGCTCCGTCCGGAGCATCACCGCGTACCCTTTGGCGGTCAGCCGCTCCAGGGTCTCGTATACTCGCGAGCGGGGAACGCCGGTAAGTTTGCTCAGTTGATAGCCGGTGATCGGGTTCTGTTTTAATAAACCCAAATAGGCACGGGCTTCATAGGTGGAAAACCCCAATTGCTCAAGTGCGGTCATGACTTGCTGTGCCAACTGATCCTCCAATAGTGGTCACTAAGGTAGTTACTAATATTTTATTACGTCTGTTTCAGGTTGTCAAGGTGAGACCGGCTACATCTATATCCCTTCTTCGGCAGCGAATCAGGTAAAATTAGCCTGATCATGCAAATTCGGTCAACCGTCTGACGCAATTTCCATATTCAATTGTCTGCTTTACCTGACGAACAACAGGAACGACGAGTCATTAAACCATCACCCGGGAGCGGATCATGATCCTTGCCGAGTTTGTAAAAGAAGCCTGCGGCCAGCTTGACCTCACATCCGAGGCGCTGCAACAGGTCGCCGCGCGCTTCGAGACGGCCATGCGCGAAGGCCTCGCCGGACGGCCGAGCCCGCTGCGGATGCTGCCCTCCTACATCGCCCGCCCGGGCGGTGGCGAGCGGGGCGAGGCCCTCGCGGTCGATTTCGGCGGCACCAACGTCCGGATCCTCAAGGTCCGTCTGGCCGACGGACAGGCGCAGTCAGAAAAATCAAGTTCCTTCTGCCTGAAGGATCCCAAGGGAACGTACGACTATACCCGCGAGCAGACCCGGGCGGAGGACCTCTTCGATTTCATCGCGCGCCATGTGCTGGATGTGCTGGCGGGCGGGAGCTCGGCGCTGCCGCTTGGGCATACCTTCTCCTTCCCCTGCCGGCAGGAGGGCATCAACCGGGCGGTGCTGATCCAATGGACCAAGGAGATCCGGACGAGCGGCGTCGAGGGGCGGGATGTCACGCCGCTGCTGACCGATGCGCTGGAGCGCCAGGGCGTGCGCAACGTCCGGCCCCGGGCGGTCATCAACGACACGGTCGGAACCCTGCTTGCGGCCGCCTACAAGCTGCGGGGGGTCGATCTCGGCAGCATCTGCGGGACGGGTCACAATACCTGCTATCTGGAGCCCCGCCATCCGCTCACGGGACAACCGATGGTTGTGAACATGGAGTCGGGCAACTTCAATGGAATCGTTTTGACCCCCTTTGATCGGGCAGTGAACGAAGCCAGCGACCACCCCGGGGCGCAAATACTGGAAAAGCAGGTGTCGGGCGTCTACCTTGGAGAGGTGGTGCTGGCCGCGCTGAGAACGATGGTTGCCGAAGGGCTGCTTCCCGCCGCAACTCGGAGCTGGGATCGCGGAACGCTCACCGGAATCCACTTAAGCCAGATGCTCAAAGATGGATCGGGGTGCCACCACACGAAAAGCGTGGCGCAAATCCAGCTGGGCCTCCGGGGACTGACGGATGAGCAGCTTCAGGCAATCCGAACACTGGTGGCGCGCGTAAGCGGCCGTTCCGCCCGG
>CAZYSF010000493.1:0-3172 GCA_964649635.1 uncultured Anaerolineales bacterium
CGGTAATCCGCCGCGAGAACTTCCGCGCCCCAGACCGCGCCGTCCGTTCCGTACCCGGTGCCGTCGAAGGCGAGCGCGATCACCGGCTCCTTCCCCGAAAGCCCGTTATCCGCCATGCAGGCGGCCGCATGCGCGTGATGGTGCTGCACCGCAACGAGCTTCCGCCCTGCGGCGTGATCGCATGCCCAGCGCGTGCCGAGGTAGCCGGGATGCAGGTCGTGGGCGATGATTTGCGGCTCGGTGTGGAACAGCCGCTGGTAGCGTTCGACTGACTCTTCGAAGGCGGCGAGCGTTTCCGCGTTTTCCATGTCGCCGATATGCGGGCTGAGGAAGGCGTACCGGCCGCGCGCCAGGCAGAATGTGTTTTTCAATTCGCCCCCGACCGCCAGGATCGGCGGGACGTCGAACGGCAATTGAACCGGCGCAGGCGCATACCCGCGCGACCGGCGCAAAGGCACGGCATGCTGTACCCGTAAGGGTGCAGCGCCGCGCGCCCGTACTGGCGCAGCGCGCTGCGCTTGAACGGGCACGGCGCGCCGTGCCCCAACCCCAAAGACCCGCACAACCGAATCATCGCAGCGTTGAATAATTTCCCGGTCGTGCAGAAGAAACGCGTCCGTCAGCGGCCCGAGCCGCGCAAGCGCTTCGTCGTTGCCGATCGCAATCGGTTCCTCGCTCAAATTGCCGCTGGTCATCACCAGCGCCGCGGGGGCCGGCTCCGCGTCCAGGACCGGATCGCCTGTGCGCATGAGGAGCATGTGCAGCGGCGAGTAGGGCAGCATCACCCCGAGCGTCCCGTTCCCGGGTGCCACGGCTTCGGCAATCGGGCAGGCGGCTTTCCGGCGCAGGATGACGATCGGTTTTTCACGGCCGGCAAGCAGCGTGCGTTCGACGCCGCCGATATTACAGCACTCCTCCGCCATGGTCAGATCGCGGACCATCACGGCGAATGGCTTGCCGCTGCGGTGCTTGCGCCGCCGCAGTTCGAGCACCGCATCCGCGTTTGTGGCATCGCAGGCGAGGTGGAACCCGCCCATTCCGCGGATGGCTAAAATCCGGCCTTCGCGCAACAGCCGGCGCGCGGCTTGTAGGGGCACAGCCTGCTGTGCCCTTGTCGGTGAGGGCACAGCAGGCTGTGCCCCTGCCATCCACACACGCGGTCCGCAATCCGGGCAGGCCACCGGCTGGGCGTGATACCGGCGGTCGACCGGGGTTTCGTATTCCGCCCGGCAGTGCGGGCACATTTCGAACGGCGCCATGCTTGTGAGCGGGCGGTCGTAGGGAATGTCACGGATGATGGTAAGGCGCGGTCCGCAATTTGTGCAATTGATGAACGGGTAGAGGTAGCGCCGGTCGTTCGGGTCGAAAAGTTCGCGTTCGCAATCGGGGCAGAGTGCTATGTCCGGCGCAACCGGCTGGAAGGCGCCCGGCTGGGAGACCGAGGCGCGGATCTCGAACGCGGCGTACCCTGCCGCCGGAATGGTTTCATAATCCAGCGAATCGATCTGCGCCAGCGGCGGCGCTTCGGTACGCAGCGCGGCGGTGAAGGATGCGAGCGCGGGAGCACCCCCCTCGGCCACGATCTCGACCGATCCGGAGGTGTTGCACACCCAGCCGGCAAGCCCGTGACGCGCGGCCAGGTTATGGACGAACGGACGGAAGCCGACGCCCTGAACGGTTCCGCTAATCCGGATTTTTATGGCGTCCATGCTGCACTTGTGCCACGATCCAATCCGCGAAGGCGGGGAGTCCTTCGCCGGTCCGGCAGGAAAGCGGGAACGTGACCACTCCCGGATTGAGCGCCTCCACGCCGCGGCGGAAATAATCCATATTAAATGGAACGTACGGGAGCAGGTCGATCTTGTTGATCACGAGGGCCTGCACGCCGCGGTACATGCCGGGATATTTATAAGGCTTGTCGTCGCCCTCGGGGATCGAGGCGGTAAGCAGGTTGATGCGCGTGCCGAGCGCAAAAGCCGCCGGGCAGACCAGGTTGCCGACATTCTCGACGATCAGCAGGTCGATCCGGTCGAGCGGGAGCGAATCCAGCGCACCGCGGACCATCACCGCGTCCAGGTGGCATTCGCCGCCGGTGTTTATCTGCACGGCGGGGATCCCGGCCGCGGCGGCCTTGTCGGCGTCGATCGAACCGGCCAAGTCGCCCTCGATCACACCCAGGCGCAGCCGGCCCTCGAGTGCCGCGAGCGTCGCCAGGATCAGGCTGGTTTTCCCGGCGCCGGGGGAAGCCATCAGGTTGACGGCGAATACGCCGGCCGCTTCCAGGCGGGCGCGGTTCTCCGCGGCGACCTTGTCGTTGGCGGAAAGAATATTTTCGACGATCGGAATGGTTTGTTTCATAACGATCCTTCTCTGTCATAACCCCCGATCCCCGCCTTCGCCCGTTTTATTTTTCCGGGTGAAGGCGGGGTGAGGGGGTTAGGGTGCCTCCACCTCTATGCTCTCCACTGTCATCTCTTCCCCTGCCGTGATCTTGAACCGCTCGGATTTGCAGGACGGGCAGGTGAAGGAATCCTTCGCCAGCGCGAACTCGGCCGCGCAATCCAGGCACAACGCGCGCGCCGGGACGCGTTCGAAACGCAGCTCGGCCTTCTCGGCGATCGTATCCGCGGCGATCAGCTCCCAGTAGAAGCGGATCGAATCGTCGACCAGGCTCGAAAGCTGCCCGAGCTTGATCGAGATCGCGCACACCCGGACCGCCTTGGCGCGCGCGGCGTGATCGAGTGTGATCCGCAGGATGCTTTCGGTCACCACCATCTCATGCATAGTAATTCGGACAAATTATATCAGATAATTTCGCTGTAATTGGAATTGGATAGATAACAAGAGATCGGGGACTGGGCACCCCTGTAGCAAAGCGTCAGTGGTTATTCTTACGCATATCCGAAAGGGAATCTCCGCCCGGGAGATGGGGCAAGCCCTCTTTGGCTGCGTTGCTTTGCTCTTAAACGCGTAGAGGCTGCTTGGTTGCGGGAAGGGCAATCCGATGACGAGTGCTTGCGCCGGATACGGGACAACCCTATAATAGTTCGAACCGGCCTTTCTGCCGGGCATCGATGAACTGATCGACATCCCGGGTGCCGTTCCCTTGAACGGATCCGGCTAACTTAAAGCAAAAAAGGAGGATTTGCATGAAGAAGCCGAGCCTGCTCAT
>CAZYSF010000494.1:0-5002 GCA_964649635.1 uncultured Anaerolineales bacterium
AACACGCTGGCGATCGGGGTGATCGAGCGCACGCGCGAGATCGGGATGATCCGCGCCGTCGGCGCGACCCGCGGGCAGATCGGCGCAATGGTGACGGCCGAGGCGCTGCTCCTCGCCGCCATCGGCACGCTCTTCGGAGTCGTCGCCGGCTGGTACCTGGGCTTCACCTTTATCAGCGCGATGGGGACCGTCTTCCCGCTGGGGTATGCCTTCCCGGCGACCGGGATCATCGTGGCGGTCGTCTTCGGATTGCTGTTCGGGGTGCTGGCGGCGGTCATCCCGGCCCGCCAGGCCTCGCGACTGGATATCATCCAGGCGTTGCATTACGAGTAACCCTCACCCGCCCTCACCCCGCCGGAAGAGCACCGGCTTCCCCTCTCCCAGCTTATGCTGGGAGAGGGGTAAGGGGTGAGGAAGGAGCAACAATGGAAAAGAATCAGCAAGGAACGCAATCCCCCGACACCTCCCGCACCGTCGCCCGCTGGGCGGTGCGCGAGACGATGGGGCTGGTGATGCTGGCGCTGTTCCTGTTTATATCCGCCGGCCGGTGGGATTGGGGCTGGGGCTGGGCGCTGGTGATCCTGATGGCAGCCTGGGTGATCGGCACAGCCCTGGCGGTCATCCCGCGCTACCCCGAGCTGTTGGCGGACCGCGTCAGCCCGAAAAAGGGGGCCAAGCAATGGGACGCGGCGGTCATGGGGACGATCGGCGTATTATCCCTGGCGGGATACGTGATCGCGGGGTTGGATGCCCGCAACGGCTGGACGACCAACCTGCCTTCAAGCCTGCAATGGACCGCGATCGTCCTGGTGGCGGCAGGGTATGCCCTCGTCGTGTGGGCGACGGCGTCGAACGCGTTTTTCTCAGCCACCGTCCGCATCCAGACGGAGCGGGGCCACTCCGTCGCCACCGGCGGGCCGTACCGGTTTGTCCGCCATCCATCCTATGTGGGAATGATCGCCGTGTATCTGGGGACGCCGATCCTGCTCGGTTCCTGGTGGGCCGGCCTGCTGGGGATCGCCGCCGCGCTGCTGATCCTCCTGCGCACGACGCTGGAGGACCGCACGCTTCAGGCGGAATTGGCGGGATACAAGGAGTATGCGGCCAAGGTGAAATATCGACTTGTACCGGGTATTTGGTAAAGCAAAGAGTAATTAATATCCACGAAGAGCACGAAGAGCACTAAGAATTAAAAAAAGCTTAGTGCTCTTCGTGCTCTTCGTGGATTCATTTCCCCGACTACGGAATCAGGAAGCCCCGCTCCACAAGATAAGCAATAATTTTGCGCGCGTTCTCTTCCGGAGTCTGCTTAATCGTATCCAGCGTGATTTCCGGGTTGACCGGCGGTTCGTACGGGTCGTCCACGCCGGTGAACCCCTTGATCTCCCCGCGCCGGGCGCGGGCGTACATGCCCTTGGAATCGCGCCGTTCGCACTCTTCGATCGGCGTATCCACATACACCATGATGAATTGCTCGTCCCCGACCATCTTGCGGGCTTCGTTCCGGGCGGCCCGGTACGGGCTGACCGCGGCGCACAGCGCCACGCCCTGATGGCGGACAATCTCGCTGGCGACGAACCCGATCCGCAGGATGTTGGTGTCGCGATCCTCGCGGGAGAAGCCCAGCCCTTTGGAGAGATGCATCCGGACGACATCGCCGTCGAGAACGGTGATTTGTTTCCCGCGTTCCAGCAGCATCGAGGTCAGCGCATCCGCCGTCGTGGATTTGCCGGCTCCGCTCAGCCCGGTGAACCAGATGCAGAATCCCTGGTGATCCCGGGGCGGGTGGGTGCGGGCGAGGATCTCCGCGGTCTCCCTGCGGGTGAACCATTCCGGAAGCAATTTTCCCTTGGCGAGGTATTCCTCCCGAACTTCCGTTCCGGAAATCGTGGCGACCTTCGCCCCGGGTGGGACCTCGGATTCCTCGGCATATTTCCGGTCGTCGGGCAGGTAAACCAGCTCGCGGAAAGGAACCGGCGTGACGCCGGTTTCCTGCGCAAAGCGCGCCACAAGTTCCTGGGCGTCATACGGGCCGTAAAACGGCTTCCCGCTGCTGTCCTTCCCGGGCCCGGCGTGATCCCGGCCGACGATGAAATGAGTCGCGCCGTAATTGCGGCGGATGATCGCATGCCAGAGCGCTTCGCGCGGCCCGGCCATGCGCATCGCCAGGGGCAGCAGGCTGAGCAGGGTCGAGCCCGGCTCGTAGTATTTTTCGACCAGGGCGCGGTAGATCCGCACCCGGGTGAAGTGGTCCACGTCGCCGGGCTTGGTCATGCCGACCACGGGATGGATCAGCAGGCTGCCCCCGACTTCGGCGGCGGCCCGTTTGGTGAGCTCCTCGTGGATCCGGTGCAGCGGGTTGCGGGTCTGGAACGCGACCACCTTGGCGTGCCCCATTTTTTCCAACAGGCCGCGGACCTGCGCCGGGGTCCGGCGCAAATCTGAAAACACGTAATAGCGCGGCGGATTGAGGACTTTCAATTCGCCCGACACGCAGCGGTTTCCCCAGCGGCTCATCTCCGAGACAAGCGGGTGGCGCGGATCATTGCTTGCCAGGACCAGCCGGGCTTCTTCGCGGGGATCCCACTCATAAACTTCTTCGACCCGCATCACCGCAAGCAGGTTATTATGCTCGTCCCGAAGCGCGAGGTATTCCGCCCCGGCCGGAACGGTTTTCGCGTCAACGGGCAGGGTGACCGGTATCGGAAACAGGGTGCCGCCCTGCAGCCGCATCTCGTGGAGCACGCGTTCGTAATCCGACTTGCCCATGAAGCGGTCGAGCGGGGAAAAACCGCCGCACCCGATCAGATCCAGATCGCACAGCGAACGGGGGGAAAGCTGAACCGAGGGGAAATGGCCGGCTTTCCCGATCCACTCCCGGCGTGCGTCGCCGGTCAGGGTCAGGTTGATGAGTTTGCCGCCGTACGGCGTGATCAATTTCTCGGACGCGGGGTTGCGGGTCATCAATGGGATCCTTTCAGGGGCATTTGGAATTGACGCAGCCGTCTTTTGCATGCGCCGGAACCGTGGATGGAATTCATTTTACCCGTTCCTTCGCGGTCACGTAAGAGGATTGCAGGCGCGGGTAGGCGGGACTCTGCAAAAAGGCATCTACCTCACCCTCTTTTCCCTCTCGCAACATAAGCTGGGAGAGGGATAAGAGGGTGAGGGTAGAGAAAATCCTTTTACTGGAAAGTCAGTATAAAGAAATCCCCTTGAACCTGAAAGGGGATTTGAGGACGGCGGCGGATCTACTTTCGAAGGAGCAGGGCAATCCCGCCGATACCGACCGCCGCTCCGATCACGGCCCCAAGAATCTGCTTCCAGCCGATGATGCCCGGTTGCGCGCCGACGCCGATCGTATCCGCCAGCAGCGAGACCAGAATGAGCAATGCGCCGGCGGCAATCATGAGGATGCTGAGTATTCGTTTGAACATTCCTGCTCCATTGGGGTGGGGGTTAATGGATCCCGTGGTTGCGGGGGGAATCCCGCGCGGCGGTTTACGTAAACCACGCCAGCAGTTCGCCGGGCTTTACCCGGGTCCGCTTGCGGATTTCCCGGCGCCAAAACCGGATCCGGGGCAGGGCTTTGCGCACCATGGTCAGGGCCGCCAGTGACGAACGCTCGAACAGGCAGAGATATCCGATGATTTTCAGGTCGTACCAGAGGATGTGCAGGCCGTCCCTCAGCCATCCCTGAAGGCTTTCATTCTTCAGTAGGAGCAGGTAGCGGTTCTTGACGGCATGCAGCCGCAGCGTCGATGGAACGGTGTCGCGCTTCGACGGGCGGAAAGTGCGGACATGAACCGCGGCCGCCTCCGGCGCATACCAGCAGCGCCACCCCAGGAGGCGCGCCCGCCATGCCAGGTCCACATCCTCTTTATGCATGAAGAAACTTTCGTCGAAGTATTGGCCGTCGATTTTGACATCTTCCAGCATCGCCCGCCGGTAGAGCGGGGCGGCGCCGTCCACGCCGAACACCTCTTCCGCGCGGTCGAACCGGCCGTCGTCCACTTCCCCGTGGCCGCGCAGATACTGGTGGCGCTGGCGGTCGATGAACAAACCACAGCTATCGAACCTGGGGAGCTGGCCGCTTACGGGCGGCTGCAGCAGCTTGCCGGCCGCGGATCCGTACGTGGGCCGTTCCTCCAGCGCCGAGACCAGCGCGTCGATGTAATCCGGCGCGAGGACCACATCCGGGTTGATCGGCAGGTAATACGAACCCTTGGATGCGCGGATGGCCTGGTTGTGGGCGATGCTAAATCCGGTGTTTTCGGTGTTGCGGATCAGCGTGGCGGCCGGAGACAATTGGGCTGCCAGGTCCGCCGAGCCGTCGGCCGAGGCGTTATCCACCACGATCAGCTCCCAGCGGGTGTCCTGCTGGCGGGCGATCGAATCCAGGCAGGCGGGCAGCAGCGCGGCGCTGTTCCAGGTGACGATACCGATTGAGATGAGGGGAGTGGACATCAGACCGGTAATATTATATCAAATCCCGGGGGATGCAGATGAGGATGCGATTATCGCCCGGGCGCGAGAGCGAAAGCATTCGAAAGCCGGAGTTATTGCTTAATTGTGTGGAAATAGGGAATCTCACGGCTGCCTGTGGGTTTATGCGGACCAATTACATCTGAAAGAGCGCCTTTATAAAGCCAAAAATGTGAGAGGGCGAAGGTATTGCCTGCGATGGATAGCCACCGGGCATCCCGCCAAAGGGTGATTGAGTTCATCAGTCGGCTTTCTATTACGAGATCAACATCGAGTTCTTGGAGTCGATTTGTTATTCTAATTACTCAAGGGTTTGCATACAACCTGACAATTGCTCATGCCACGAAACGATTGATAATCCAAAAACTCTTCGGATCTTCTCTTTGGAAAGAACTGAATAAGGCGGGCGCTTGGCTGCCATCGGATACTCCGAAGTGGATATCGGGAGTATTTCATGCGCGCGATGCTGGCTGCGTGCTGGATCAGCCTCTAGAATGGCTTGGGCAAAACCGAACCA
>CAZYSF010000495.1:0-3662 GCA_964649635.1 uncultured Anaerolineales bacterium
TTCTCAAGTTTTTTCCGCAGCGGCCCGTCCCCCACAATCCGCAGCCGGATAGACGGACGATCCGCGGAAGCGCGCGCGAAGGCTCGCAACAACAGCCCGACTCCCTTGCGTTCGATGAGCGAGCCGACACACAGCACAAGCTCCCCGGATGGTTTTTTCTGTTCCCGGGCGCGCGTGGATTGCTCTGCGATCCATTTCACCTGATGCACCTGGGGCGCCTCGAAAACCCGTTCCGGCGGCGCTCCCAGGGCGATCAGATTCCGGCAGGCCTGCGGGCTGGTTCCGAAAAATCCCTGCGCCCGAGGGATGATGATGCGGCGCGTCCAGCGCTGGCCGCGCGTTAAGTGGCGGTCGGAGATACCGGTGCACTCCGACCAAACCAGAATCGGACGCCCGGCCATCCGGGAATACCACAGGGCGGTCATGGACGGGATGGAGAACTCATAGGCGATGATGACGTCCGGCCGGAGCCGGACCAGTTCCCAAAATAGGGTGGGGTTGATGTAGATGGAGCGTTTTTCGGAAAGGTAGGATTTTGGCGGATGCAGGCAAAAACCGGGCAGCACCCGGTGCGGGAATGTCAGCGCGCCGGGATCGACGCGCCATTTTCTCTCGCGGCTTCGGGCAGTGGAAAACAGAACGATGCTTTCCAGATCGGAGCGGCCGGCAAGCGCCTGGAAAAGCGGAATTCGATAGGGGAGGATTTCATTATTGAGGATTACCGCACGGGGTCGTCGATGCGGGGCGGGGGAATGGTTCATCCGGAGGATTCCTCGTTTTCTACCGGCCCAATCCCTGCAACGCGATCCGCAGGCGGCTTTCCGAATCGGCGGGCGCATCGGGCGGGATCCGCTGCAGCGCCGTCTGCGCTTCCACGATCGAATAGCCCAACGATGTCAGCGCGGCGATGACTTCCGTGTCGGTTTCGCTCCAGCCCGCGCCGCCCGCCCCCGCATCGGCCGCCAGTTTGTCTTTTAAATGAAAGATAATTTTTTCGGCAGTCTTTTTCCCCACGCCGGGAATGCCGGAAAGCCGCTCCGGTTTCCCGCCGCCGACCGCCTGGTGCAGCGCATCGGTTGAAAAATGCGAAAGCAGCGATAAGGCGATTTTCGGACCGATCCCGCTCACGCCGAGCAGCAGTTCGAAGAACGCCAGCTGGTCGGGGGTTTCGAACCCGAACAGTGCCAGCGCGTCCTCGCGCACCTGCAGGTGGGTGAAAAGCGCCAGCGTCTGCCCGGTGCGGGCGCGGGCGGCCAGCGGTACCGGGACCGAGACTCTAATCCCCATCCCGCCGAGCTCGATCACCACCCAGGAATCCCCGGTCTGCTGCACGGTCCCGCGAATGGATGCGATCATCCCGCCTCCGCCAAGCGAATAATCTTCTGTGAGTGGGCATGGCAAATGGCCACCGCCAGCGCATCGGCGGCGTCGTCCGGCCTGGGAAGGTCCGCCAGCCCGAGCAGCGTGCGGACCATGATCTGCACCTGCCGCTTCTCGGCGCCGCCGTAGCCGGTTACGGCCTGTTTGACCTCGAGCGGGGTGTATTCGCCCACCGGCATGCCGTATTGGGCGAGTGCCAGCAACACGGCGCCGCGCGCCTGCCCGACCGAGATCGCGGTGCGGACGTTCTTCTGGAAAAACAAACTCTCCACGGCCGCCGTATCCGGCGCATGGAGAGCAAGGAGAGCGGTCAATTGGTTGTGCAGCTCGAGCAGGCGTTCCGGCATCGGCTGCCCGGCCGGGGTGCAGATCGTCCCGAACGTCACCAGGACCAGGCGGCCGGCGGTTTCCTCGATGACGCCGTACCCTGTGGTTGCGGTTCCGGGGTCGATGCCGACGACGCGCATGCGCCGTGCGCCTAGGCGGCGGATTCCATGGCCGCCACCGCCTCGTCGGTCACCATCAGGTTGGAATACACCATGGAGACGTCGTCCAATTCCTCGAGCTGCTCGATGACCTTCATCACCTGCACGGTTTGGTCCGGCTCCAGCTCGGTCTGCTGGTTGGGTTCCATCCGCAGGGTTGATTCTTCCGGAGTGATTTTGTCTATTCGCAGCCGCTCGCTGACGCCTTTGTAGGCTTCCACCGGCGCGAAAATCTCAATCGTTTCCTTGCCGACCTGCACGTCGTCGGCCCCGGCGTCGACGGCGGCCTCGAACACCTTATCCGGGTTGAGTCCCGCGGCCGGAATCGAGAAATACGCCTTGCGGGCGAACTGCCAGGCGACCGAGCCGCCCTCTCCGAGGTTGCCGCCGGCGCGGGTGAGGATCCGCCGGATTTCCGAGACCGCGCGGTTGCGGTTGTCGGTCACCACTTCGATCAGCAGCGCAATCCCGTGCGGCGCATACCCCTCGTAGGTAACCTGCTCGATCGTGCCGCCTTCCTTGTCCTCGCCGGTCCCGCGCTTGATGGCGCGTTCGACGTTTTCCTTGGGCATGTTGTTGGCTTTGGCTTTATCGATGGCCAGACGCAATTTGAAATTGCTATCCACCTCGCCGCCGCTCTCGCGCGCGGCAAGGACGATTTCACGCGCCAATCGGGTGAACAGCTGGCCGCGTTTGGCGTCGGCGGTGCCCTTTTTTCGTTTGATCGTTGCCCACTTGGAATGGCCGGACATAGGGGATTCTCCTGGGAAAACGCGCTCTGGCGCGGGGGTTTTGAAGGTTTCAGAACGGGAGGATTATACCATCCCCCTCCTTTATCCTCCCCCGTTTAGCGCAAAGAAATTATTGGGGAGAAAAGGAAAAAGTGAGCCCCTCCCAGACTTAGGGGAGGAGCTAAACGGGGGAGGACAGGGGAGGAGGAATCCACGAAGGGTACGAAGAGAAAACCTGAAGCACACGAAGAATTATGAAAGCTGCCATTGCGAGCGACCCCTTCGCTATTCTCAGGGCAGGCTCCGGGAGCGAAGCAATCTTCCTATTCCAGGGATAATCAGCAGATTGCTTCGCCTGCCCCGGTTGGGGTAGGCCGGGGTCGCTTCGCTCCTCGCAATGACACTCTATTTGTTTTTCAGCAGCCTGTTAATTCTTTGTACACTTCAGGTCTTCTTCGTGTCCTTCGTGGAGGAATCGGGTATCATTACCGCCCGATGGACGAGTCATCTCTTCTGCAGGAAGCGCGCAAAGGCGATTTGGATGCCTTCAACCGGCTGGTTTTGGATTACCAGAACCATGCCTACGCCTTCGCCTACCGGATGCTCGGCGAGTCGGAAGCCGCCGCGGACGCCGCCCAGCAGGCGTTTGTCTCCGCCTACCGCCATCTCGGCGAGCTGCGCGGTGAAAACTTCCGCTCCTGGCTGCTGCGGATCGTCGCCAATGCCTGCCTGGACGAACTGCGCCGCCGCAAACGGCGCCCGGCGGTTTCGCTTGAGGACCTCACCGAAGGCCCGGAGGAGGACCGCAGCGGGGAATCGCTTTCGATCCTGGCCGATCCGGCCGAGGGGCCGGAGGCGGCCGCGGTGCGCGCCGATCTCCGCCACGCGCTCGAGGATTGCCTCGCGCTCCTGCCGCCCGACCAGCGCGCGACCATTCTCCTGGTGGATGTCCATGCCCAGGATTATGTCGAAGCCGCGCGCACGCTGCGCGTAGCGCTGGGGACGGTGAAAAGCCGCGTCGCCCGCGCCCGCGCCGATCTGCGCGATTGCCTGCGCACCAAGGGGG
>CAZYSF010000496.1:0-7924 GCA_964649635.1 uncultured Anaerolineales bacterium
GCCGAGTTCCTCGCGGATCGTGAACAGGTCCAGGAGCGCCTGGGTGGGATGCTCGCCCACCCCGTCGCCGGCGTTGATGACCGGCTTGCGGCAGTACTGCGCGGCGGTGGCCGCGGCGCCGACTTCCGGATGGCGGATGACGATCACGTCGGCATAGGATTCGAGCGTGCGCACGGTATCGGGCAGGGATTCGCCCTTGGCGACCGAGGAGTAGCGCACCTCGTTGATCGGGATCACGCTTCCGCCGAGGCGTTGCATCGCGGCCATAAAGGAGGAGGAGGTGCGGGTCGAGGGCTCGTAGAAAAGGTTGGCCAGGATCTTGCCTTTGAGCAGGTCGAACGTACCCACGTGCTCGACCATCGAACGCATCTCCTCGGCCACGCCGAACACATATTCCAGACCGGCGGCGTCGAACTGGGAGACGGAGATGATATCTTTCCCGTAATACGGGGTCTGGCGCATGTCGCCGAAGGGAAGGTGCGGACTCTTTTCGCGCCGCTGGGTGGGGGGAATGTAGGCGGACATTGTCGCTTCCTTTCTTTTTTCGCCCTCAAACACCGGGGCTCGGGGGCGGTGCCGAACCGGATTTACATTGGAATGGGCCGGACCGGATCCGGGGCGAGCGAGCCGCCGGAGATATTCCTCCCGTACCCGGGTTCCACGATTACATGCGGCGCTTCATAGACCGTGTTCCCGCGCAGATCCACCTTCGTCACCAGGCCGCGGACGCTCATGCCCTCGAAGGGAGTCCAGGCACATAGGGTTTTCAGATACTGGCCGCGGATCGTCCAGCGGGCGTCGAGATCGACTTCGATCATCGTCACCACCTGCTCGGGGATGCCGAAAATGCGCTTGGGATTGTCGTGCATCCGTATGAGCAGATCTTCGATCGTCAGCCGGCCGTCGCGGACCGCCCCCAGCATCACCGGCAAAGCCGTCTCCAGGCCGGGAAATCCCGGCGGCGGATTTTCCCCGTCCTTCTCGGCGGTCGTATGCGGCGCATGGTCGGTCGCGAAACAGTCGATCACCGCCAGATTCTCCCAGAGCGCCTCCCGATCCGCCTTGGCGGCGAGCCGGGGCCGCACTTCGCTGCGGCCGGCACCGATGCGCGGAATGTCCTCCTCGGTTAGCGTCAGATGATGCGGGGTGACCTCACAGGTGACCGCGAGCCCTTTTTCCTTGGCGGCTTTGATCAGCAGAATTTCCGATTTTCGCGAGACATGCGCGATGTGCAGGCTGCGCTTCAGCCGCGCGGCGATCTGGATCGCCAGCGCGATTTTACGCCCCTCCGCGTGTACGACGATCGGCTTCGCGGCGGGCCAATTCGTCATATGGGCGGCGATCGCGGCTTTGTCGTTCAACTGCAACGGGCCGAAGGTCAGGTCCAGGTACATCTTCAAGCCGGCGGTCTTGGGCGCAAGCGGCGCGGCCGTCTCCACATTCTCCGTACCGGCACCGAGGAAGAGCCCGTAATCGCATACCGCTTTTTTCCGCGCGCACTCCTCGGCCGCCTCGAGGCCCGGAACATCCACCAGGGGCGGCTGGGTGTTGGGCATCGCGAGGATGCAGGTGAACCCGCCGGCGAGCGCGGCGGAGGTGCCGCTGTGCCAATCCTCTTTGTGGGTTTGGCCCGGCTCGCGCATGTGGACGTGCGGATCGATCAATCCCGGAAGGGTAAGCAGCATGTCGGTATTCCCGCGGAAAGAAAAAAGAGAGCCCGTCGGCTCTCTTGTCAGGTCAGAAAAAACAAAACGCCCGCGCGGGGGACGATCCCCATTCGGGCGCTCGAGAATTTCAGGGCAGGTGGATTCTTCATGCCGCGTGAATTATAGGCGGATTTCCCGTTTCGTCAAGCAAGGGAAGCCTCTCCAAGGGGTTTTCACAGGTTTTTCCGCAAAAGGAAATGCGACCCATATCCCTGGAGATAACTCTTCATGCCTTTGTGACTTTATGGTAAAAATAAAAAGGCCGCCAAAAAAAGGAGAGCCCGCCTTCGGAAGCCGGGCCGAGGGTTGGGGAAAATCCTGAGAACGCCGTTTCAAAAGGTATCCATACGATGGCAAAATTTGCGTCTTTTGTATGTTGTATGAGTTTTCTTGCGGCCTGCACCACTCCGCCCGCCGGATACACTCCGGTTTCAACGGTCGCATCCGTTTCTTCCGCCACGATTCTTCGGCCGACGGAACGCCCGAAAACCGCTGTCGTTCGGGAAGCGGTTGTGTATGCGGGGCCTGGCAACGCCGATTTTGACCCGTTGGCGACCCTGCCGGCGGGTAATTCCGTCCTTGTCCTGGGATCCTACGGCGATTTTTACCTAGTGGAAACGCCGGGGAGCGATCCGGCCCGCGGTTTCATCCGTAAAAAACTGATCGGTCCCTTCGATTTCGAAATTCCCGAACTTGCTCCGGACGCTGTGCCTCTGACGCCGTTCTTTCTGCCGGAGTGTTCGGGCGGCAATTACGACGCCGTGTCCGGTTCGGTGATTTTTTCCAATCCCGGCGACGGATATTCCGACACCGAGTCCAAAGCTTTTTCACTTATCCGTCCCTTGCGGGTCAGGATCGGAAGCCTTGCCGTCCGGGGGGCAATGTACGGATCGGTAAAGATCCTCGGCGTTCCGGAAGCGAAATCCGCCCAATATTGGAAGGGGATGACCCGGTTGGATATATCCGGTTGGAACGGAAATTACCGGATCAGCGTCTACGACGGCTCCGCACCATCGGCGTCCCATTCTTGGGATTTGCCCATAAGAACCGACGAACCGATCGGCTTGGATTTCGACCAGGTGGAAGGCCGAAGCGTCCGGGTGCTGGACAAGTCGGGCGACCCGATCGAGCAAATCGACCTGGCGCAGCATCCGGAAGTGCGCCTGCCAAGCGGGTTGTTTCCGCAGGGAAAGGTTTACTTTGGAACGAGCACGGCCCCCCGCTCCGATTTGATCCTGACGGCTTTCCGGCTGGGAACGATTCCCGACGGGCGTTGGGCCGATCTGCCCGAAGCCGGCCGCGGTTTGGCCGAATTGGCTGAAACGAAAAGAATATCCTTCGGAACGGAGTTTTCAGTGTTTTCAGCGGTGGATGCCCGGTACTGCCGGATCATGAAAAGGGATTTCAACCTGGCGGCCCTTAGCGAGTTCTCATGGAAAAACCTATGGCTGGGCCCGGGGCAATACGATTTTCATCCCATGGACAGGGCCGTCGAATACGCCGAGCGGCACGGTTGGCGTATTCGGGCTTCGCACCTGGTCTGGGGAGCGGTGGAATCCGGCGCGATCCCCGATTGGCTCGTCAACGGCCGGTTCACTCGCGACGAATATATGCAAATCCTGAAACAGCATATTCAAACCGTCGCGGGCAGGTACAAGGGGCGGGTCGGGGAATGGAGCGTGGCCAACGAGGCGACGTCCCGATCGTTCGCGGGCGCGGATTTTTGGAACGAGAAAATCGGTCCCGATTACGTCGAAATGGCTTTCCGCTGGGCGAGAGAGGCGGATCCCGATGGAATCCTGATCTTCAATGATTTCAACAACGAAAGCCCGCGCGATCCGGACACCCGCCGCGTGATCGATGCGATGGTTGAAAGGGTCAGGGAAATGAAAGCCGGGGGGGTCCCGATCGATGCGGTGGGGATGCAAATGCACATCTTCTTCCAATGGAGCTCCCCCATCCCCCCGGTAAAAAGCGAGGTGATCGCCACCATGCGGCGGTTCGCCTCTTTGGGAGTCCGCGTTTATATCACCGAATTCGACGTCCAATTAATACGGCAGACGGGAACCCGGGCCGCAAGATGGGAGTACGAGGCGCAACTGTACCGCGATATGGTGCGGGCGTGCTGGGAATCCGGCGTGTGCGACAGTTTTACGACTTGGGGAATTTCGGATTCGACCTCTTGGCTGGCCGTCGTGGAAGCAGACGGCTCGATGCGGGAACCGAACGCCGATCCCCTGATGTTCGACGAGGCGTTCGCGCCCAAACCGGCGTATTACGCCGTCCGCGATGCGCTCTCATATTAACCGGGTGTAGAAAAAGTCATTACCCCGCCCCGGCTCCCCGCGAAGCTCACCAGGACTCCCAAGCCTGTCCCAAGTAAAGCGAGGGAAGGGGAAGGGGCCGCCCGCAAGGACACCCATCTTGGCCTTTTCAACGATCCGTTCGTACGAGCCTCATCCTTCCCCGCGCAATTTCCTTTTTAATTCGCCCGGAGAAAAAGCGCGGTCCTCCTTCTCCAGACTCACCCCCGTCACCCATGCCACCGCCCGCATCCAACTGTCGCCCTCGCCGCCCATCTGCTCGCGGGTGAACCGGTAATCGCTCTTGCGGATGAATTCCGCGAGCTCGGCAAGCAGCCGCTCCGCCCGGCGCAGCCCGTGCGAGCGCAAGACCGAGTTCCCTTTTTCGCCGGCGTCCATTGCCAGCGCAAGTCCCAGGTGGTAAAGGCAGAAGCCCTCGTTCCCCTCGACCGCCTCGGTCATGCGGCCGTCGCCCGCCCGCAGCGTATCCACCAGCGTATGAAGCACCCCCTGCTCGGTCTCGCGTTCCACCTTGCACGCCAGACAGTCGGGGTTCTCCTCGCGGGCCGGGGAATCCTTCCGCCCCCTTTGAGAAAACAGGTTGAAGGAAATTCCACCGCGCTTCGCGTGAGGGGCGCCTTCCCTCTGTTCCGCTTGAAGGCGCGCCGCCGCATCCTCGACCAGCCGGTTGTAGAGAATGGCGACGCCCAGCGCCGAACCCCAGGGGATCGCAAGCAGCATCCCGGCATGCCGGCGGCAGTACCCGCCCGTCTCCGCGAAGAGGTTCTGCGCGGAAGGGTCGGTGACCAGCCCGTACAGCGCGTGGTCGATGTAATGTGCCGGCTTCTGCCGGACGAGCTCGCACGCCGGGCAGCGGCCCTGGGCCAGGTTCTCGAGGATATCGAAATAGAAGGCGGGGGATTGGGGCATGAATACCGTCCTGCCTAAAGCATATTAGAAACCGAATAGGACGAGTGAAAAGAGCGATTGCCACAAAGTACACAAAGGACACAAAAATTATTTAGAATTTCTTTGTGTCCTTTGTGTACTTTGTGGCAATCCCCTTAATTTCACCATGAACACACTGAGGATTAGGCAAGTATATGAAGAAAGAGAATAATGTAAGGGACGGTCAGGCATCCCCCCCGGCGAGCGTGGCCAGCGCCAGGAACATTTCCGCGACGCCCTCGCCGGACTGCGCGCTGGTTTCGACATACGGCGCGCCGACCGAATCCGCGAAGGATTTTCCGGCGCCGCGCGCCGGAGCCAGATCCAGTTTGTTGCCGACCACAAGGATTTTCGTGCCCTTGGCGTTGGTCACCGCCTCGGTGTGCCAGGCGGGAAGGTGCGCCAGCGTCTCCGGATTGGAAAGATCGAACACGAGCGCGACCGCCCGGCTGCCGCGGTACATCCCGGTCCGGACGATTTCAAACCGCGCCTGCCCGGCCATATCCCAAATCGAAAGTTTGACCGCGCCGGAGGGCAGCTCGACGATCTTGGTCTGGAAATCCACCCCGATCGTGGCGACGCGCGAGGTTTCAAACTTGCCCTCGCAATACCGGCGGATCAGCGAGGTCTTGCCGACCGCTTCGTCCCCGCCCACCGATACTTTATAGAGAGGAATATCGGACATGCCCATCGCTCCTTCGGCCGCTTTCCGGCCGGGCAACTCGCGTTATGTCAGGTAAACCTCGTGCGGAAAAACCAGGCCCTCAACCGAGATCGGGGATTGCTGCAGCCGCGGTTTGTTGGCCCGTTCGAAGAAGAGGTGAGTTTCCTCCAGCAGCTGCAACTGCCGCGTGGCCGGCTCGGTGTTATACAGCGCGATCAGCGTGGTGATATTGCCCGACACGAAACACACCCAGCGCCCGCTTTCGATCTGGGTCGATCGCATGCGCGACCCGAAGATCTCGCGGGTCGCCTCGCGGTAGGACGAGAGCATCGGCACCATCAGCGCCGGGTCCAGGTCGAACTGCCCGAGGGTCGTGAGCGGCATTCCCGAGGAATTCTCGTAGATGGAAAAACCCAGCGCCTTGGCGTGGTGCTCGCGGCGGATGGCGATGCTTTGCCCCTGGCTCACCGCCTGGCGCCATTGTTCGGGCGAGATCTCGAGCATCCGTTCGATGGCCTGCCGCTGCTGCTGATAATGCTGGTAGAGGTGGATGAAGGTGGCGCGGTTGACCTCGCCGCGCGCGAAATCCTCCGCCAGTTTGTTGGTTTTTTCCTGCACGTCCCGGACGTGATGTTCGGCTTCGGTCCGCGAATCAGCGACCGCCGAAGAATCCAATCCGGACGGGGGAACGGGTCCCGCCGACGGCGGGACGGCGCCTGGTGCGGGCACGGGTTTTTTGGCCTGTTCAGGAGGTTTTTGTTCCGGCTGGGAGAATAACCGTTGAAGCCAGTTCATGCGGCGCCACCCAATCCGTTGCGGATGGGAAGATTATATCCTATCCAATGCGCTAAAAATAACAGAGGGATTAGTACTTGCGGTCTATGCCGGAGAAAAAAGGGTCACCGGCCGACCGTAGTGCTGCGCCGTTCCATCAACACCACATCCCGCCAGCGGCCATCCATTTTCCCGATCCGTTCGCGCGTTCCCAGGATCCGGAAGCCAAGCTTTTGATGCAGCGCCAGGCTGGCCTTGTTTTCGGGGAAAATGCCTGTTTGAAGGGTCCAGTACCCTTTGGTTTCCGATTCCGAGATCAAGGCCGCCAGCAGCGCATTCCCCATGCCCCTCCCGCGCATCGCGGAAGCCACGTAAATGCTTAGTTCGGCGACGCCGGAGTAGACGCAACGGCCGGAGACCGGCGTGAGCGCCACCCAGCCGACCACGCCGCCATCCGCCTCGGCCACAAGCCGCGCATCGGGCAAATGTTTGGCATCCCACTCCGCCCATTCCGGGGCTTCCGATTCGAAAGTGGCATTTCCGGTGGCGATGCCTTCCAGATAAATGGCTTTTACAGACGGCCAATCCCGGGACTCCATTGGACGAATCGCGATCGACGAATTTACCGGCATTGGATAATTTCTCCTTAATTATTTCGTCGAAGAATGTCTGCTGATCGGTCCCCTCGCAAAGCATCACCACTCGGTTCTGCCCTATGAGGGGTGATGACTGCGAAGCGAGGGTGTTTGCAGATCCTTCGCTTACCCCACTCGCGAATTCTCATCGTTCCTATCCCTTCGCTGCAAAAAACGCAGGGCAGGCGGGGGCGGGCGCTCTGTGACTTTTTCGGAAGCAACTTCATTTATTTTCGGCGCCGGGAGAAAATTGCAAGCCCCGCCAGAAGCACGGCGATCGATCCAAGCAGGAATTCAAGGTATGGGGCCAGCGTCCTGAAATCCGGCAGAGAAAACGTCTGCGGGGGCGGCTGATCCCCGAAGCCTCCGCCGAGACCGCAACGTTCCGCGGCGGCATCCGGCCCGGAGGACTCACCGCACCCGTCCAAAGCCGTTTTGCTGGGCGGCGAAACGAGCTCGGGGGTCGCACTTTCGCCGCCTCCATATTTCTCTTGCGGCCCGGAAGCAGACGGCGCGGGCAGCGGACCGGTCGCCTGGAGCATCGCCGGAGCCGCAAAATTTTCGACCATCATGGGCGCGGCGGCGCCCAGCGTGATGCCTCGGGAAAACAGATTGGCGGAGAAAACTACGGCGAACGCAAGGGCCGCCAGCGCGGACCCGAGCGCCAACCGGCCCGACGAAAACCACTCGAATCTCCGGACCGGCTCGCCGGCCTGGGCGCGGGAAAGTGTGAGCGCGCGCGGCGGCTTTACCGGGGGCAGCGCCCGGAGCGATTCCCGTACGGCGCGCAATTCCACAAGGTGCCGGCGTAGGTCCTCTTCCCGCGAGAGCCGCTCTTCGAGGGCGGCCTTCTCCGCGCCCGCCAACTGTCCATCCAGGTAAGCGGAGAGCGCT
>CAZYSF010000497.1:0-21834 GCA_964649635.1 uncultured Anaerolineales bacterium
ACACCGCGGCAACGGCGGTCTGGGGGCTGGGGTTGACCGTGCCCGCCGACTGGGATGGCCGGCCGGTAGTGGAGGCGTTTGGATTACAGGCGGAGCTTCTGCCCATCGCCACGGCTTCCGCAACGCGATGTGGAATTTGAATGATCAGGGGGGATCCTCGGAGCAACACAACGGGCGCGGTGACCGCGCCCGTTTTTTCGCCTTATCCTTATCGTTACGGCGCCTGAACTTTATCCTCCGGCCACCACCACGCGATCCCGGCCCTGCTGCTTTGCCCGGTACAATGCCGCATCCACAGCGGCCAACAGGGTGTCGCGCGTTTGGCCGTGTTCCGGAAATGCGGCGATGCCGATAGATACCGTCACGGGACCCAGAGGCTGGTCGTGATGGGTTATTTTTAACGAACGGATCCCGTCGCGGATTTGCTCGACCCGCTGCCGCGTGGATCCCAGTGTGGCATCCGGCATAATAAGCGTAAACTCGTCTCCCCCGTACCGGCAGGCGATATCCTCGGCTCGGGTGCTTGAATGCAGCCACTCGCCGATCGCCTGCAGCAGGGCGTCTCCCGCTTCGTGTCCGAACGTATCGTTTACCTGTTTGAGGCGGTCCACATCCAGCATGACCACTCCCAGCGAGGTCGCTTTTCGTTTGGCACGAGCCAGCTCGCGCAATAGCGATTCTTCCAGGTAGCGCCGGTTGAATAAACCGGTGAGGGCGTCCCGGATGGATTGCACGCGCAGGTTCTCCCGCAAGGTTAAATTCGCCAATGCCAGCGATATATGATCGGCCGCCGTGATGGCGAGTTGTTGCATGCTATCCGTGATCGTCTCCGCCTCCCCCGTCACCCGCCGGTTCCACAAGTGAAGCAGGCCGATGGTATCCCCTTGGGCGATCAACGGAATGCATAAATAATCCGCCGACTCCGCGGTTTCCGGCGGCAGGTGGGCGCATGAGATTCCGGGATGGGTCGTGTTCACCACATACAGGCGTCCATTGCGAATCCCCAGGCAATCCTGGGGCGGGAAAGGCTTTACCGTTCCCGGATCCTCCCCCCAGCTTAAGGCGCTTTCCAATTGGCCGGGATCTCCGCTGAGCACGAACAGCCTGCCCGCCTGAACGGGAATTAATTTTTCCATCTGGCCGGATATTGCCAGATAGGCTTCCTCCCGGGTACGGCAGCCTTCCAGCATCTTTCCCATTTCATTCAGCACGTTGATTTCCCGGTTGCGCCCCTCGAGCCAGTTGACCATATTCGCCAGTTTGGAATTGGCCAATTCGAGGGTGAGTTCTATCTCTTTGCGTTTGGTGATATCCCGGGAGGTGCCTGCCAGCCCGATCACCTTCCCCTGGCTGTCGTATAGAAGCACTTTGGAGGTTAATGTCCACAGGGGTCGGCCGGTCGAGTCCCGGGTGGATTCCTCGTGTTCGATTAACGCCTGACCTGAGTGGAGGAGCGCCTGTTCGTCGGCGTAAAATTGTTTCGCCAGGTCCGGCGGGTAGAAGTCAAAATCTCCTTTGCCGTAGAGCTCCTCGGGCTTGTTCACCCCCATATGGCGCGCCAATGCGATATTCCCCAGAGTGAACCGGCCTTCGGTGTCTTTGGCAAAGATAAAATCCGGCAGGTTTTCTATCAACTTAAGCAAAAGATCGCGTTCTCTGTCCAGCTCCTCCTTTACCCGCCGGCGCTCGCTGATTTCCGCCTGCAAAGCCGCATTGGTTTTTTCCAGTTCCTCATTTGTCTGTAGGATCGATATTTCGATGGATTTCCTCTCGGTTATATCCCGCGAGATCCCGAAGCTTCCAATGATCGATCCGTCTTCGTCTCGCAGCGGGAATTTGGTCGTGGAAACCCAGGTCTCGTGTCCGTCGGGCCAAGTCTCCTTCTCCTCTTTATTGATGAAGGGCTCCGCACTGGAGACGATCCGTTGTTCGTCGTTGTAGGCTTCGCGGGCGTGCTGTTCGGAAAAGAAATCAAAATCCCGCTTTCCGACGGCCTCCGACGAATCGCCGATACCGAAACGGATGGACTGGGCACGGTTGATAAGCAGGAACCGGCTTTCACGATCCTTGAAATAAATGCCGTCAGTTGTGTTATCCATCATCGCCCGGAACAGATCGCGCTCGTGGGCGAGCAATCCTTCCACCCGTTTCCGCTCGCCGATCTCCGCCTGCAGCGCCGTGTTGATTTTTTCCAATTCGATGTTCGCCTCGCGGATTGCCGCCGCCCGGATGCGCTCTTCCTCATTTTGTTTTTGGGCGGTGATATCCCGGGAAATGCCGAACGTCCCGATGGTGCGCCCGGCGCGGTCGCGAAAGGGCAGTTTCGACGAAGAGACCCAGGTTTCATGGCCGTCCGGCCAGGTCTCTTTCTCCTCGATCCCGATCAGGGATTCGCCGCTGGCGAGTATCTTTTGTTCGTCGATAAATGCTTGACGGGCATGCTTCTCACTAAAAAAGTCGTAATCCGTCTTCCCGACAGCCTGCGCAGGGTCGTCCAGGCCAAAGAACGCGGCGGTCGACCGGTTGATTAAAAGAAACCGGCTTTGCCGGTCCTTAAAATAAATCCGATCCGTCATGTTATCCATCAACATCCGGAATGGGTCGCTATCTTGGAACGGAATGCTTTCGGGCGCCGACGATGAAGGGGGAACCGGTGCGGATTCAGGCCGGAGTTTCTTCTTGGGCGGCCGAACAGACGCCGCCCCTGAGGGGATGGTCGGTTTCAAGCGGGGGTTCTTTCCGATACGTGAGGATCGCTTCGTCATCACCAATCCGTACGTTTTGGGTAGAGGTTATAAATCCCCTCGTCGTGCCGCGCCGGTTTTTCTCCGTCAACGAAGAACGGGTTATTCGAACCGGCTATTTCCCCAAGTGCATCGGCATGATGACGTGCGTGAAATCCTCGCGCCCGACCGGGCGGATGACGCCCGGACTGGCCGGGCCGGTAGTCTCCAGCGAGACGTTGGGTGTGTTAACCACCGTCAACACGTCGACCAGGTACTTAACATTAAAGGCGATCTCGATCGCGGCGCCCTCGACGGTCGCGTCGATGACTGTCTCGCCCTGGCCGGTTTCAGCCGCCGTCGCGTTCACCTGCAGCTTGCCGGGTTCCGATCCGGAACCCGGCGTAATGGTCAGCCGGGCCGAATGCGAGGCCTGGCGCGCAAAGATGTCGGCCGCCTTGCAGGCCTTCAGGAATTGCGCCGTCGAAAGAACGGCATGCGTGTTGTAGGAACGGGGAATGATCGGCTGGAAATCCGGGAAGGTGCCGTCGATGAGCGACGAGGAGAGTTCCGCCTCCTTGAGGCGGAAGACCGCCTGCCCCCTGCCCGAGGGAAGCACCATCCAGACCGTATCGTCCTGGTCACCGACCAGGCGTGCAAGCTCGCTCAGCGCCCGGGCCGGGATGATCACGCTGATGGAATCCCGGACCGCGGCGGATAGTTTGGCTTCGCGCATCGACAGCCGAAAACCGTCGGCGGCCGCCAGCGTCAGCCGGTCGCCTTCCAGCCGCACCAGGACCCCCGTCAGGACCGGCCGGGTGTCGTCGGTCGCGGCGGCAATGGTCGTCTGGGTGATCATCTCGCGCAGATCCGCAACGTTTAGGGCTATTCCGTCGCCCAGGTTGGCGCCCGGCAACAACGGGAATTCCTGCGCGTCGACGCCCTTGATATCGCTGGTGAAGGCTTCGCAGTGCAAATTCAACGATTGCCGCCGCGAATCCAGCGTCATGCGGATCTTTTCGTTGGGGAGCGTATTCACGAAATCGGTGATCGTTCGGGCGGGGACGGTAATCGAGCCTTCCTCTTCAACCTTAGCCCCCAGCCAGTAGGTGATCCCAATCTCGAGATTGGTGGCTGCCAGTTTCAGGCGACCGTCCTCCGTCGCCAGAAGCACATTGCCAAGCACGGGGAGCACATTCCGCGGTGAAACAGCCCGGGTGACGATCCCCAACCCCTTGGAGAGGTTTTCCTGCAGGCAGGTCAACTTCATGAACGTCATCTCCTCGCGCGGCAATGTCTTACGCTCTTACAGGCTCCCCCGGATGGTACTGAGTATACAACGACTCGCGGAATTCCGGGACAACCGGGCGGCGATTTCCCCGCGCCTGCCCGCCCGCTCAACCGTGATTTTCGGCGCGCCCGTTGCCTTCCGGTTGGGCAAGATAGGCAACCGCCGTCTCGCCATCCATCATGATATCCAGTTTGCGGCCGCCGAATTCACCCGGGATATTCACCAGCCGCACGCAATCCTTCGACCCGCTGAGCCCCGGGACGAGATCGTCCATCCAGTTCCTGGCCCGCAGCAGCCAATCCCCGCGGAACAGGTCGCCGGGCTGATCGGGATACAGCGCCACCGGGTAGATATTCGCCTCCACCAGATCCTGGAAAAAATGGGTGCCGTAAGACGGTTCGGGGACGGCGCCCTGCTGTTCCACGGCCAATTCCACGAGAACCCTTGTATTGAAGATGTCGGCATACGTGACCGGGACTCCCAGCAGCGGGTCCACCGATCCCCAGCGCCCCGGTCCGATAAGGATGAAGGTTTGGCTTTCCAGGACCTTGTTCAGCTGCCCGACCATTCCGGCAACCGTCTTTCGATCTCCGGCATTGTCCAACCGGCCGTAGGCCTCCGGATCGACATAGCAGACGTACTGCACCTGCCGTACCGCCCCCTGCGGGACGACCCGGGTGGCTACAAAGAATTTGTCCTCGGGGCTGATATCTTTGGGGGCTTTGCACGCCAGCCCCTCGCGAACCCCGGTCTGCACTCTGCACTGCAGCAGATGCATGGTGATTTTTGGGGGCATGGAGGATGGATCCAGCGTGGCGGCGAATTCCACGTCGACCGGCACATCGTACTGCCGGGATAATGTCGATAGCACCCCTTTGAGCAGGTTGACGAAGCCGGTTTTCTGTAAAAGGTTGTCGAAGGTAAGGATCATGCGGTCCGGGGAAAGATGCGGACCCAGGGCAAAAACCGGCATCAACGTATCGCCCTGGTCGATCGACGCCAGCCAGGGCAGCGCCGGAAAATCCGCATCCAGAAGTTGTGCGACCGGCACGGAGGATAAGGCTCCGGAACGCAGATCGACCACGTCGGCCGACTTTTGCGAGTACCGCCGCACTTCGGCGGGGGTGCTTTCCGGGCGCAGGGCGGGATGGCTGAGCGTGACCAGCCGCGGGTAATCCTCCGCGACGCGATTCACCGCGCGGGTCCCCAGCCCCATCACGATCCGGCAGAAACCCTCCTCGCGCCGCAGCCTCGGATTCCAGACGATCGGGCTGTAGGAAAACGCCACGCCGGCCACATGCGGGAAGAAATAATCCCCGTACGGCCGGCCCTGGACTTCCTGCAGCAGCACCGCCATGCGCTCGTCGCATTCGAGCAGTTCCATCCGCCGGCGGTAGGCCAGCGCATCCGGGGCGTAGACGCTCGCATATACCCGCCGGACCGCCTCCGAAAGCGCGCGCAGGTTTTCCTCGTGTGAACCTTGATTGGGGCAGAAAACCGAAATGTATTTTCCCGCAAAGGCGGTCCCGATTCCGTCTTCGAGCAGGCTGGAGGAGCGGACGACCATCGGAGTTTTTCCGGCTTCGCCAAGGATTTCCCGCAGGCGGTCCTCGACCGGTTCCGGAAGGGATCCGCGCTTAAATTCCGCTTGGATCTGCGGGTATTCGGCGCGGATCTGATCCAGCGGTTTGAACTTCTGGTTGAAATAATCCAGATGATTGGCCGCCAGAAATTCATGGAATACATTCGCGCCGATGAAATTGGAATTCGGAACGGTCATTTGCCCGGCCAGATCGGGAGCCGAGGCACGGAGGATGCGCCAGGCCAGAAGCAGCCCGCCGGCTTTCCCGCCGATCTTCCCCGAACCGATCAGGCGGGATTGGATCAAGGCAAAATCCTCGGCGGTAAACCAATTTTTCGCAATCCGCACGAATCGCGGATGATCGCTGATGACCGCCTTCACCAGGACTACGGCCATCTCCTCGAGTAGCGGACGAATCGGCTCGCGCTGTTCGCCGGGAAGGCGCTCATAGCGGCTTAACTGGTCGATCAACAGTTCGAGCGGGGCCAGTTCGGGATTGAAGTAACGGATTCGGCTTTCCGGATGCCGCCGGTTTCGCTCGGCCAGCACTTTTTCGATGAGGGTCTCGAACAGGTCGATCGGGAGATTATGAGCAAAATAGAAATCCGTGATGTGGTCGCGGATTTGCTGCATCCGCTCCTCCCACATATTGTCATTTTCTTCCGAAATGGGATTGACCAGCCCTTCGCGCTTCTGCGAGAGCACGGCCTTTTCCCGCACCTCCGCTTCCAGCCGCTCGCGCGAAAGCACCCCGTAGCGGTAGAGCTCCTCGCGCATATGCCGGCGGATCTGCCTCGCCAGTATCGGGTACTGGGAGATTTGGAGGTGGATGGAGAGAATCTTCGGAACATCCAGCGGATGCTCTGGCATCGACGGAAAAAACCCCTCCGCTGCGATTATGGGATGCTGTTATTGGATAATGGCGCAGGTCGCCGGGTGGATATGTAAATCCACAATTAATTATATGCGCGATTCCGCTCCCCGCCCGAAAAAAGAAATAGCCCTTTTTCAAGGGCTATTTCCATCTCTGTTCGGGAGGAAAGCGCGGGTTAAGCCCAGCCGCGAAGCCGGACCGCTTCCGCCACCCGGCTGACCGCGACGATGTACGCCCCCATGCGGTTGTTGATCTTGTACTTGCGGGCCGTATCGTGAACGGAGTGGAAGGCGGTGGTCATCTTCTTGTCCAGCCGGCGCTGCACCCGTTCCTCGTCCCAGTAATAATCGTAGGCGTTCTGCACCATCTCGAAGTAGGAAACGGTGACGCCGCCGGCATTGCAGAGGAAATCGGGAATGACATAGCAGCCGGCTTTCTGCAAAATGGCGTCCGCCTCGGGCGTGGTCGGGCCGTTGGCCAGCTCGGCGATCAGCTTGGCTTTCACGCGCGGGGCGTTTTCCGCGGTGATCTCGCCGTCCAGGGCCGCCGGGGTCAGCACGGTCACATCCAGTTCGAGCAGTTCCTTGTTGCTGACCGGCTTGGTGCCCGGGAACCCGACGACCGACCCGGTCTTCTTCTTGTGTTCCATTACCTTCTCGTAATCCAGCCCGTCGGGAGTGTAGATGCCGCCCTTGGAATCACTCACCGCGACGGTCTTTAGCCCGAGGATCTCCGCGCCCAGCTTGTGGGCGAAGGTGCCGGCGTTGCCGTAACCCTGGATCGCCTGGGTTGCGCCCTTGAGATTTATCCCGAGCGCGTTCTGCGCCTCGCGCAGGCAGTAGACGCCGCCGCGCGCGGTGGCGTCGCCGCGCCCCTGGGATCCGCCGAGGGCGAGCGGTTTTCCGGTGATCACGCCAAACTCGTTGTAGCCCTGCATCATGGAAAATTCATCCATCATCCAGGCCATGATTTGCGGCGTGGTGTACACATCCGGTGCGGGAACATCCTTTTCCAGACCGATCATCCGGGCCACTTGGCGGATGTACGCCCGGCTCAGCCGTTCCAGTTCGCCCAGCGACATGGCCTTCGGGTTGCAGATGATGCCGCCTTTGGCTCCGCCGAGCGGGATGTCCATCACGGCCACTTTCCACGTCATCCAGGCCGCCAGGGCGCGCACGGTATCCACCGTCTCGCCGATGTGATAGCGGATGCCGCCCTTCGTCGGGCCGCGCGCATCGTTGTATTGGATCCGGAAGCCGTGGAATACTTTCGTGGTGCCGTCGTCCATCTTCACCGGCAGGGTAACGTGCAGTTCGCGGAGGGGCCAGCGCAGAAGCTCGTGGATGGCTGGGTCGAGCTTCATGATGGCGGCGGCATCATCGAGTTGGCGCTGAGCAATCGTGAAGGGATTGGGCCGCACTGTAATGGGGTCACTCATGGTTCTTTGTCCTTTCTGGGTGGTGGGGATTTTTTCGGGCGGCGGGGTGCCCGGTCAGAACCGATTGGCGTATTTTATTGGCGGAACTCCGGGTGGAGATAGCACTTAAGCGCCGTTATCCCGCTTGCGGATTACCGGCGCAGTCCTTTTTGTGGGTTATAAATTTGGCAGATTTCTTTGCGGACGAATGCGGATGCGGTTTTTTCCCGTTGCAGCACCCAGCCTGCCTTCCCAAAGTTGCGAGGATTTTACCATAGCCATTTGCGCGGCCAATACCCAATCCGGGTGAGATATTCCGCGGGATCACCGGAGGGTGGACGGGGATATGAGCCGGATTCGGAGGATTCCCCGGGAACCCATCGCCCGGCGGGATCGCGTCAATCGGACAGACCCATCTCCGGAATGTCGGGCAGGGCTGTCTCCAACAGCCAAGCCTGGAAAAAATCATCCAATTCCAGACCGCTGACCTCTTCGGCAAGCGCTATGAAATCCGCGGTAGCCGCATTTCCGTTCCGGTAACGGGCGTAAAACTCCCTTAGGATCCGGAAAAACGCATCGTCACCGACTTTCAACCGGAGCGCGTGCAGGGTCAGCGCGCCGCGGTCGTAGACTTCCGGATCGAACAAGTGGTCCGGTCCCGGATCCCCGATCGGATCCATCCGCGAGGAGGAGATTTCGCTGACATACTCGTACCGAGCGAGGATGTCTTCCTCCAGGCCGTCCGCCCCCTCGGTATGCTCCCACCACAGGGATTCGGCGTAGGAGGCGAAGCCCTCATTCAGCCAGATATCCTTCCAGGAGGCGACGCTGACGCTGTCGCCGAACCACTGATGCGCCAACTCGTGCACGACCACGATATCGTACGCGAAGGTGTATCCCATGACGATCAAAGTTTGATTCTCGAGGGAGAAGGGGATCGAGAGCTCATGTACGACCACCCCGCAGACCTCGAAAGGGTAGGGTCCGAAGATCGAGCTGAAGAAATCCAGCGCTTCCGGCAGCACGGCGGTTGAGTCTTCCACATCGCCGCGGATATCCGCGTCCAGATAATCCCGGACCAGGACGCCGGTCTTGGTTTTTTTCTCCCGAATCTCGAAATTGCTTATCGCGATCGTGGCCAGGTAGCTGGCCATCGGATCGGCCATCACCCATTCGTAGGTCCAGGTGCCGCCGTTGTCGATCCGTTCCTTCAATACGCCGTTGGCCGCGACCACGAAGGGTTTGGCGACGGTGATGTGAAAGAAGAAGCTCGCCTTGTCGCGCGGATGGTTGTTGGCGGGATACCAGGTCTCGGCGCCGGTCGGCTCGCCGGCCACGATCACCCCCTCCGGATAGAAATTCCAGCCTTCGAGGAATTCAATATCGCCGTAGGCCTCGCCTTCGCCCGGCCGGCCCGCATAAACCACTTCGACCAGGAATTCGGCGGCGGAAGGGATTTCCGCGGCGGGCGTAATGATGAGCTCGCCTTCCGCCCGGGAGAACCCGGCTTCCTGCCCGTCCACTTTTACCGAGGAGATCTCAAAGCCTATGAAATCCAGATTGAATTGGCTTAGTGTCTCCAGCGCAATGGCTTGGATTTTCGCCGTGGCGCTGATTTCTTCGACCTCCATATCCACATCGATCGATAAATCGTAATTCAAAACGTCGTATCCCCCGTTGCCCATCTGCGGATAATACGGATCTCCAATCCCGTCCGAACCGGCGTGCGATCCACCATCCGCGGCAGGTCCTTCCGTCGGCAATCCGGTTATTTCGACCGTTGGCGCCGAGGGCGGCGGAAGCAGCGGCAACGGCGTCGAGGGGTTGCCTGAGGTAATCCCGGTCAAACCCCGGAACAGGATGAAGATCAGAAACGCGCAGGCGCAACCCGCCCCGCACACCGTGCATATCGCCGCGATGGTCGCGATGATTTTTGAATTGGTTTTCACGAAATTTCCCTCCGCGGAAAAATATATTCCGCCCGTCCGGATAAATTTCTTGCCGTGAATTGTTCAATGCGAATTCGGATCCTGACCACGCCTGCGAAAATACGGCCCCGATCATCCAAAAATCCCTTTTGGGATTATACGATTTCAACCGCTTTCAGGCTTACGCCCTTCCATCCCTTTTCCAGGATTAGTCTGGATACCTTATTGGAGATTAATATCTCCCGCCAGGCCACCCTGCCGCCAGAACCGAACCATTCGTTTGTATACAGGATATCCGCCTCCTTCAGGCGGGGTTCTCTTCGATATTTCATCGCCCCACGTCCATGATTTGGATATTTTTTATTCCCGCATTTTCGACACGTGGATACTTTTACTTTTTCCCCGATCACCAACCCCCCTTGAGTTGTTCTATCCGGCATCAGTTGGAAAATATCATCCGCCGGCTTTCCGGTATGGTTGATCAAAACATCGTTCCGGACCACTCCCCGGATTCTATTCCTGCGGAACACATCGAAGACCTGCTTGCGCGTAAAAATCCCTACTCCAATAATGAAGGTAAAGAAATGGAAATTTCCCCAATTCGTTTCCTTTTGAATTCTGAAAGGCCGGGCCTGAATATGGGTTCCGCACTTATTGCAGAATTGATCGTAATTGTTCGGGTTGACGGACCAGGTATTAAAGGGTTCCGGATATTTTTTGGCATTCTGGGCGTAAAGCAAAGACCATTCCGAATTTAATATTTCCGCGTCCGAAAAACAGGTGTCCACGGTATCGCCATAGACAAACCAGCCGAGGAAGCCCCTTAATTTTTTTTCTATGCGGTTCCAGTATGGGTGCGACTCGGAGATATTAAAAACCACGAGACCGTCTTTTTTATTGAAATCTTCCGATATTTTATATTTGATATTTTCCCGCTCCAACCGATTTCTCAAGCCCTTATCCCAGCTGTCACGGTAATCCACCCGGTGGATGATTTCCATATTTACACCCTGGTTGCCCCGGGGCATCCTGGGGGATGATAACCGGGGAATTTCTGCTGCGGTTGCAGGGAGAATCGCTGCTATCGGATTTCGGGCGATTTACCGGAAGATGCCTTTCCTCAATTCCCGCCGCCCGCCAATTCCTCTTCCAATAATTGCCGCACGGTCTGCGGATTGGCCCGGCCGCCGGTGGTTTTCATCACCTGGCCGAGCAGCCACTGGATGACGGTGGTTTTTCCCTTGCGGTAGGAATCGACCTGATCCGGATTCTCCGCAATGACTTTCCTGACTGCCGCCCGCAGGGTGTCCGCGTCGCCGATTTGCTGCAGGCCCCGCTCCGCCACCAGAACGTCCGCGGATTTGCCGGTATCCAGCATCGCCGCCAGGAGCATCTTGCCGGTTGGTCCGTTGATCCTGCCTTCCGAGATCATTCTTATCAGCGCGCCGAATTCCCGCGCCGGGAGGGCCGGTTTTCCGCCCTCCCCCATCAGCGGCAGGCTTCGCGTGTTCAACAAACCGAAGAAATCGCCGCTGAGCCAGGTGGCCGCCGTGCGCGCCGGCACGCCGGATGTCCGGATGACTTCGTCGAAATAATCGACGGTTTCCTTTTCGGCGAGGATGACCTCGGCGTCGTACCGGTTAAGCCCCAGTTTGGCCACCAGCCGTTCGCGGACTGCGTCCGGAAGTTCGGGAAGCGCGGCCCGGATCCGGGCAATCCGTTCGGCGGAAGCCTCCAGCGGGGGCAAATCCGGCTCGGGGAAATACCGGTAATCGTGCGCTTCTTCCTTGCTGCGCTGGCTGTACGTCCGTCCGGCATTTTCATCCCAGCCGAGCGTTTCCTGCTGGATCGCGCCGCCCTTTTCCAGGATGGCCGCCTGCCGGGCCAGCTCGTATTCCATCGAGCGCGTCAGCGCGCGGAATGAGTTCAGGTTCTTCACCTCCACCCGGGTTCCCAATTCGGTGGCCCCTTTCGGGCGCAGCGAAATGTTGGCCTCGAAGCGGATGACCCCCTTCTCCATGTCGCCGCTGTTGACATCCAGGTAGCACAGCAGCCGGCGCAGCGCGGTGGCGTAGGCTTTCACTTCCTCTGCCGAATGCATGTCCGGTTCCGATACAATTTCCAGCAGCGGGACTCCGGCGCGGTTGAGGTCGACCAGCGAACGCGCCGGCTTTTCCTCATGCGAGAGCTTTCCGGTGTCTTCTTCCAGGTGGACTCTCCGGACGCGGATCGGGCGGATTTCTCCGCCGGCCTCGATTCGAAGAATGCCCTCGACCGCCAGCGGCAGTTCATACTGCGAGATCTGATACCCCTTGGGGAGATCCGGGTAGAAATAATTCTTGCGCGCGAACACGCTGACCGGCGCCAACCGGCACTCGAGGGCGGCGGCCACCAGCAGCGCCAGGTCCACCGCCCGCTCGTTAATCACCGGCAGGCTGCCGGGCATTCCCAGGCAGACCGGGCAGGTGGAGGTGTTCGGCTCGGCCAGGGTGGAATCGACCACCGCGCAGCCGCAGAACATCTTCGAGCGGGTGCGCAGCTCCGCGTGCACTTCCAGGCCGACAACCGGTTCCCATTCCATGGACGGCTTCTCCTCCGCGCTCCGCCTACCCGTGCCGGTGCATGAAGCGCTTCATATGATCCAGCGCTTGTTCGATTTTTTCGTATGCGGTGGCGTAGCACAGGCGGACAAACCCCCTGCCGCTCGGGCCGAAGGCGGATCCGGGAACCACCGCCACCTGCTCCTCGCGCAGCAGCGCCTCGGAAAATTGCTCGTCATCCATGCCGGTCTTGGCCACCGACGGGAAGGCGTAAAACGCGCCCTGCGGTTCGAAACAATCCAGACCCAGGGAATTGAGCCCCTGGACCAGCAGTTCGCGGCGCCGGTCGTATTCCGCCAGCATCTCGCGCACGTAATACTCGCCGTGCAGGACTGCATCCAATCCGGCCGCCTGCGACATGGTCGGCGCGGACATGATCGTGTATTGATGGATTTTGCGCATGGCCGCCATCAGTTCCTTCGGCGCGGCTACGTATCCCAGACGCCAGCCGGTCATGGCGTACCCTTTGGAGAATCCGTTGACCAGGATGGTGCGCTCGCGCAGCCCCGGCAGCGAAGGGACGCATACATGTTCGCGATGATAGACCAGCCGGCTGTAGAGCTCATCCGAAATGATGAGCAGGTCATGTTTCTTCGCGACCTCGCCCACCTGCTCCAGCCGCTCGCGCGACATCACCGCGCCGGTCGGATTGTTCGGGTAGCCGATCAGGATCGCCTTGGTTCGCGGCGTCACCGCCCGTTCGATCTCCTCGGCGGTTACCTGGAAATTATTCTTCACATAGGTCGGCACCGTCACCGGAACTCCGTCGGCGAACACCACCTCCGGCGTATACGCCACGAAACAGGGCTCGGGAACGATGACCTCGTCGCCCGGATCGAGTATCGCGGAGAGCGCCAGATGCAGGGCTTCCGACGCCCCGACCGTGATCAGGATTTCCTCCTCCGGATCGTAGGCGACATCGTACAGATGCTTCAGCTGGATCGAAACCGCCTGGCGCAGTTCCAGGGTCCCCGAATTGGAGGTGTAATGCGTGTCGCCCAGCCGGAGCGAGTGGATCCCCGCGCGCAGAATGGGCGTGGGCGTCACAAAATCCGGCTCGCCGATCCCCAGCGATATGACGTCCTTCATCGTGGCGGCGATATCGAAGAATCGCCGGATTCCGGAGGGCGGAACCGATTGAATTCGCTTCGCAACAAAATTCCGCATGCTGTCCTCGAAAAAGTTTTTCCAAACAGTCCGGTTTATCTTCCGGGCTGGATCGTCCATTGCCCGCGTTCGGTCGAGTACGTCAGTATAAAATGTCCCCCTTGTCCGTCCTCCACCGTAAATTGCTTCCCCTCCGGAAGCCTGCCCCGGGAGGCGATCCGGCGGACCGTCCGCCACTCCCCCTCCCAGAGAAACCTGCGCGGCTCTTCCGCGTATTCCGCACCCGAATAGCATTCCACCGTTTCGGGCATGCGTTATGCTCCGGTCATCCCATCCGCATCTCGGAGGAATCCCCCACCAGGAAGGATTCGAATTTTCCAAGCAGCTTGGCCTGGGATCCGATCAGCGATTCGGCGACCACCATCCGCGCGATTTCCGCCTTCTCGTCGACGATCGTATCGCGGAGGATGGACTGTTCCACCCGGCAGCCGGCCGCGAGAGAGACATACGGGCCAATGACCGATTGTTTGACCACCGCATCCGGATCGATGAACACCGGCGGCACGATCACCACGCCCTCGATTCCCAATGCTTCGGAATTACCGCAGCTGCGTTCCAACAGCCAGCGATTCGCATGCAGCAGGGTCTCCGGTTTTCCGCAATCCTCCCAGCGGGTCACCTCCTCCACCTCCATGGGCAACCCGTCCGCAAGCATCAGGTTCAACGCCTCCGCCAGATAATATTCCTCGCCGATTGTTTCCCCCCGCTCCATCTGGCGTTGGACGGCACCGACCAGGGCTTCCCCCGACGGCAGATAATACGTACCCACCACGGCAAGTTTGTTTTCATCCGTCGAGGGTTTCTCCACCAGTCGTTTCACCCGCCCGTCCGGGCCGATCGTCGCCACGCCGAACCGCCGCGGGTCTTCGACCTGCTTTACCCAAGCGACGGCCTGATTTCGGTTGCGGATTGCTTTGGCGAAGTCGGTATCCATCAGGGTATCGACGAACGAAATAAGTATAGGGCCATTTAAATGCTCCCGGGCAAGCCATAAAGCCTGGGATTGCCCGAGCATGTCCTTCTGTTCGACATAACTGGCCTTCAGATCCGGATACATCCGCCGGACATATTCCTGCACCTGCTCGCCAAGGAACCCGACAATGAACACCACCTCTTCCAGATCCGGCAGCCGGCAAAACATATCCAGCACATGCCCGAGGATGGCCTTTCCCGCGACCTGGACCAGGGGTTTCGGTTTGCTCCAGGTGAGCGGCCGCAGGCGCGTTCCAAAACCCGCCATCGGCAGGACGACTTTCATAGGCTGGGTGCCTCCTTGTGCCACCGGGTGACCTGCTGAAAAGCCCAGCTTACACGCAGGAGGGTTTCTTCCCCCAGGAAAGGGCCGCTGAGCTGCAGACCGACGGGCAAGCCCTCGGTATCGCGTCCGCACGGCAGGGAAATCCCCGGAACCCCCGCAAGACTCGCCGGCAGTGTAAGCAGGTCTTCCATATACATGGACAGCGGATTGTCGACCTTCTCGCCGGCGCGGAACGCCGTCGAAGGCGTGACCGGCGAGGCGATGATATCCACCGAGCGGAATGCGTTTTCGAAATCCGCTTTAATCATGGTGCGCACTTTCTGCGCCTGACCGTAATAGGCATCGTAGTATCCGGCGGAAAGCGCGTAGGTCCCGAGCATGATCCGCCGCTTGACCTCGGGCCCGAAGCCCGCGCCGCGGGTGCCGTCATACAGTTCCCGCAGTTTTTTTCCCTCGCGCCGCAGACCGAAACGCACCCCGTCGTAGCGGGCCAGATTGGCCGACGCTTCCGCCGGAGCCACGATGTAATAAACCGGCAATGCGAATTCGGTGTTGGGAAGCGAGATCTCCTTGGTTTCCGCGCCCAGGGACCCCAGCACCCCGATCGCTTCCCGTACCAGCCGGCCCACATCGGGTTGAATGCCCGCGGCGAAATATTCCTTGGGGATGCCGATCCGGATTCCGCGCAAATCCGGCTCCCCGTTCAGCGTTTTCCGGTAGGCGGGGGTTTTTTCCGGCATGGAGGTCGAATCCATCGGATCATGCCCGGCCATGATCTCCAATAGGAAGGCGGCGTCTTCGACGGTCCGCGCCAACATCCCCACACAATCCAGCGACGAGCCGAAAGCAATTAATCCGTAGCGGGATACCCGTCCGTAAGAAGGTTTCAGCCCGACCACGCCGCAGTACGCGGCCGGCTGGCGGATGCTGCCGCCGGTATCCGTCCCGAGCGCGATGGGAGCCATCCGCGCCGCAACGGCGGCGGCGCTGCCGCCGCTCGATCCTCCGGGTACGCGTCCGGCGTCCCAGGGATTGTGCGTCATGCCGTAGGCGGAATTCTCCGTGGATGACCCCATTGCGAATTCATCGGTGTTGGTTTTTCCCAGGATAAGGGCTCCGGCGGATTGCAGCCGCTCCACCGGCGTGGCGGTATACGGGGGGATGAACCCTTCCAGAATCCGCGAGCCGCACGTGCACGGATAACCTTTTACGCACAAGACGTCTTTCACCGCGATGGGAATTCCGGTCAGCGGGCCGGGGGCATCGCCGCCGCGGCGAAACGCCGACCAGGAATCGTCCGCTTGGCGGGCGGCGAGGGTTAACTCCTCGCCGGCAATATGGAGATAGGCGTGGATTTTTGGGTTCAGCTGCTCTGCCCTGCTCCGGTAAGCCTCGACCAGCGCGGTGCTGCTCAGAGTTCCGTCGCGGAGAGCTTCCGCCGATTGGCACAGGGTGAGTTCTAGCGGATCCATAAGGACCGTCCGTCTACTCAAACACCGGCGGTATCCGGAACATATGCCTGTCTTGTTCCGGCGCGTTGGCCAGCGCATCGGCCCGGGCCAGGGATTCCTTTATTTCGTCCGCCCGTAAAACCGATCGCAGGGGCAGTACGGTGGTGGTGGGGGAGATCGCCGAGGTGTCCACCCGGCGCAACCGATCGGCATAATCCAGAATATCGGTTAATTGCCGACGATACTTCTCCAATTCCTGCTCCCCCAACTGGAGATGAGCCAGCGATGCGATGTGTTCGACTTCTTTTTTAGTCAGTGGCATGGCGGGATTATACCGCACCGACTTCTTTTGTCCGTTTGTTCCATCTATCTTGTGGAGAAAGAGGGATAACTCGTTTTTTTGGAGGGTGAAAAATGGATTCTCCGCGTCGAATTCTTTAATGTCCCGGGGTATTATCTACTGTTACTTCCGGATTCACCGTTTTCCCGGAGAAAATCGCTTCTAAAGACGGTTGAAGCCGGAAGAAAAGAAGGTTTTTCCCTTACGTAAGTACTCTTATTGCAGCTTCGGTTTAAGGAAAAGGCACCTTAAAGGTTTGTGGAAACCGGTTTTCCACCGCTCTTTTTGTTGTCAGCGGCGGATAAGTCTGCTAGAATCCACAACGATCGTTACCACCGGTCAACCGCACCGCTTTTTCAAAATAAAAAACATAAAAAGAATTCTGGCGACGACGGAGCCTGATCAAATGAATCCTGAACAAGCTTGGCAGGCTGCACTCGGGCAGTTCCAGCTGGAAATGAACAAGGCCACGTTCGATACGTGGGTCCGTGATGCGCGTTACCTTTCCTATGAAAGCGGCGTGTTCACGGTCGGCGTCGCCAACGGATACGCGCGCGATTGGCTGGAGGACCGGCTGACCGGTCTGGCGCGCAAGATCCTCACCGGAATATGGGGACAACCGGTTGAGGTGAAATTTGAAGTCGGCAAATCCGACCTTCCGGATGAGATGGAAGCGGCGGACGAAGAAGAACTTATCCCGCCTGCCGCGGGGGAAAGGGCGGTCGTGGTACCGCCGATTCGGCCGACAGGCTTCAACCTTAACCCCCGTTACACATTTTCCTCCTTCGTGGTCGGGAACAGCAACCGACTGGCGCACGCCGCCAGCCAGGCGGTGGCCGACAATCCGGCGCAGGCCTATAATCCGCTGTTCCTCTACGGCGGGGTCGGGTTGGGGAAAACCCACCTGCTGCATGCGATCGGCAATTCCTGCATCGACCACGGCTTGATGGTCCTCTATGTCACATCCGAGGATTTTACCAACGACCTGATTAATTCGATCCGGTCGCATACCACCGAGGCATTCCGGGATAAATACCGACGGATCGACGTGCTTCTTATCGACGATGTGCAGTTCATCGCCGGCAAAGAGTCCACCCAGGAAGAATTCTTCCACACCTTCAACGCCCTGCATGGCCAGAACCGCCAGCTGGTGCTGTCCTCGGACCGGCCGCCCAAGGCCATGGTCACCCTCGAGGAACGGCTGCGTTCGCGGTTCGAATGGGGATTGACGGCCGATATTCAGCCCCCCGACATCGAGACGCGCATGGCCATCCTGCGCTCCAAGGCGGAGCGCGCCGGCCGGACCATGCCGCCCGAACTTTTGGAAAGCATCGCCCGCCGGGTGCAAAGCAATATCCGCGAACTGGAAGGTGCTTTAATCCGCGTCCTGGCCCTTTCCGACTTGAGCGGCACACCGATCGGCCCGGAACTCGTGGAATCCGCCCTGACCGACATGCTGCCGAAAAACCGGCGGATCGCCCCGGCAACGATCATCGACGCCGTGGCGGGGCAGTTCGGCATCGAGCGGGAGAAGCTGCTCGGACGGGAACGGTCGAAGGATATCGTGCTCCCGCGGCAGGTCGCCATGTACCTGATCCGCGAAGAAACCAATGCTTCCCTTCCGGAAATCGGGAACGCCATGGGAGGCAGGGATCACACGACCGTCATGTACGGCTGCGACAAGATCAACGTCCTCATGGAGCAGGACGACAATCTCCGCCGGCAAATCATGTCCATCCGCCAGCAGTTGTACCAGCCGACCCATAACTGAACCTGGCCTTGCTGAAAATTCCCAAAAGATCGTCGAGCCGAATGGAGCTTTCGACGATCTTTTTTTTCCATCGTTTACTGTTTATATCCGTTGTATAACCGGTGAAAGAACAAACGTTTTGCGCTCGTTTTTTGATTTGTTCTTCAATGCCGAAAAGTATAGGGGCGGACGAAATGGTTGGCTCCAATTTGTGGATAAATGGCACTAATCTGTGGATAAGCTGACCTTTCTGGGGAGAGTAAATTGGAGTTTTCGGCTGTTGGCCGAAAAACAGGCTGTTTTTATGCGAACGGGCGTTCTTGGTTCTTTTGGGGAGTCTAAGTCGCTTTCCGCATCAACATTCCATCCCCGGGATACCATTTGAATTATTTCGAATATCCCGGAAGATTCCTTGTTTTTTCGTTCTACACAGGCACTACTACAACTACTTTTAACTAATCAATTTTCATAATGGGTTAGGGTGATCCCATAATGTTCACAAACGCACTCGCTGACTTTGCCACCCAGGGCAGATAAGCCTGGGGGAAGAGCCCCAGTAGGACAAGCAGGAAGAGTGACGCCATAAGAAACACGCGCAGCGAACGGGTTTGTTCCATCGACACTGGAAGCAAGTCCGAAAAATGCAGCATCGGCCGGGCAAAACGGAAAACCGAAAGGACGCCGGCTGCCAGGGAAAGCAGCAAGGAAAGCGGAAGCAGGATGCCAAACAAACCGGCTGTGGAAACGACGGTTAATTTCCCGAGCAAAGCCCACAACGGGGGAAAAGAAATCAATCCCGGCGCGCCGACCAGCGACAACCCGGATAGCAGGGCGGCGGAAAATGCCAGCGGCCGGGCGAACGCCACGCCGCGCAGGTCTTCAAGGCGGTCGCTCGAATGGACCGGGCGCAGCGCATGAAACGCAACTCCCCAAACCAGGAGCGAAAATCCGCGGGCGGCCAAAAGCACCATCGCCGTTTGCGCGCCGGCGGGACCGGGAATGGAAAGGCTAAACAGCAAAGCGCCGAGGTTGCACAGCGAGAGGTATCCGATGGCGCGGCCAAGGCGGTTTTGAAAAATCAAAAAAACGCCCCCCACCAGGCACATTCCCACTCCGCCGGCCTGCAGGGCAAGATACACCTCCCCAGACAGCCTGAGCCAGGAAAAGCCGTCAAGGAAACGCAGCAACAGAAAGATTACCGCGCCAATGTACAGCGACAGGATGAAGGAGACGCTGTAGGGGGAGGAATCGTCGACGACATCCGGCAGCCAGAAATGGAACGGCGGAAAAGAAATCAACAGGCCAAAACCAAGACATAGCTGCACCAAGAGCGATTGCAGATCCGCGGGATCCGTGGGCAGATTGTCGAGGACTGACAATTCGGATCCGGCCAGGAGCAGGAACATCATCCCCAGCGCGGAATATGAGATCCAACGTACGGCGCCGCGCGGGACCGGATGCGAAGAATCGGACAATAATAGGGAAAGGAAGAGCACGGAAAGGAACAGGAAAAATGCGGCATACAAAAAGGGCTGGACAAATAGCGAGGCGGAAAATAGACCGAGCACGATCCAGCCCACCGGCAGCAGCATCCGGTTGCGGGGAGTGGCGAGGCTTCCGCCGAACAGAGCCGCACCGCCAATGAACAGGAACAGTACGGCGGAGCGCAGACTCGGGACAAATATGAATTGACGGCCCAAAAGCGAAAAGGCTCCGGTCACGGGTATCGAATAACCGAGCACCATCAACGGTGCGTCAAGGGGAAGGGCGGACGCGAACCAGGCCATGCCGGCGGCCAGCGCGGTGGAAATTAAAATAGCCGAACGGGGGCGAAACGGAAATAGAAAATACGCGCCCAGGGCGGCCGCCATCGGCAACGCGAGATACAAGGCGGGCGCGTTCATGAAGCCGCCCGGCTTTCCGCAGGAGCTTCCGGCGCAGCGTGGGAGTGCAGAATGATCATCACCATAACCATCGCCAGATCCGTTACGGCCAGAAGCGCCAGGACCAGCAGCGATTGCTCGATCCACAAATACCCGAGTTCAAAACCTTGCAGAACGGTCAGCAGGCTGGCCGCCGAACGCAGTGGATGCTCCGAAAGCCCGAGGTTGAGCAGGCCGGCGCAGATCAAACAGAACGCTGCAAACGCCACACCTGCGGGCGGCTCGCGAAAAACTCCGGTAAGCTGGGGGAGCAGCGCGACAAGCGAGGAAAAAAGCAACAGCAGGAGCGAGAGGCGGAAAAATATCTGAAGGGGAGGATTCGACTCGTCGCCGATCCCCCGGTTTTCCCGGGAGAGGGTGAGCGCGAGCAGCGCCACGGCCAGCAATCCGACAATGGTTTTCGCAATGGCAACCGGCGGTTGCGTGATAGGAAAGGATACCAATCCCAGCCCGATGGATTGAAGCGCAAGCGCGGATAGGCTGCGATTCCAGGATCGGAACAGGGTCAGAAGCGCCGTCCCGCCCAGAACACATACCAATCCGATGATGAAAAATCCGGATGGCAAGCTACCCTCCTCGAAAAACCAGGTAAAGCAACAAAGCTATCCCCAACGACCACAGCATCGCCCCCTCACCGCTGAGGAACGACTCCGCGCCGGAGACCAGCACCGATGTTTTCCGGAAGAAAAAAACGACCGCCTGTTGCAGCCATTCCAGGCGGAAAATCTTTTCCAGACGGACAAATACCGAAGGGCCGGTTCGGTGGAACCGCCGGATCATGAAGCCCATCAGCAAGCCGCCTCCAAGCACCAGCAGCGGGAACACGATGGAACCCGCGGAAACGAGGCCGGTCCATGGGGGAAAAAGAAATGCGAGAAATGCGGCGATCATACCCGCGGAAAACGCCAACAGGAAAACCGGCTCATTGGGTGGAAAGGCGTCCACGGGTTCAAAAGCGAGCCGGAAGACGGCACAAACGACAAATATGGGGCAAAGGAGCAGAGGAACCAGGATGGGAAATCCGGACGGCGCCAGCAGGCCGGGGTAGACCGCAGAACTCCAGGCGGAGGCGGGAGTAAACGGGATACCGGAGAGGATGACCCCCAGAATGACCGGGAAAGCCGCCATCCATCGTCGATGGGGGAGATACCCGATGTAGGCGAGGAGAATCCCGCCGCCGAGGATCAGCAAACCTCCGGCTGCCGTAAACAAGCCGGACGAGGGGAAGGCCATCGCCGAAAGTAGCGCGAAACTTGGAATGATGAGGAAATACAAATCACGGCGTCCAAAAGGAGAAGCCGAAATACACCACCGCCAACCGGCCGCCAGGAGGACGACCGCCAGGGGGATGATCGGCCATGAAAAGCTCAAGCCCGCAGCGGCAATTTCCGGCTGAGTCGGCCAGATATTTGCCAGGAGGCAGAGAAACACGGCGGGAGAGACGATCAGTAAAAGCATTTCCGTGCCGGTCGCAGTGGTTTCGAGCCGGGAAAAAGTAAACTGCATCGGT